>JAWVWU010000414.1:0-2935 GCA_033723595.1 Marinobacter sp.
AGCATGCCTGCCGCTGTGACAATGGCCGTTCCATGCTGGTCATCGTGAAAGACCGGGACGTGACACTTTTCAATCAGCGCTCTTTCAATCTCGAAACATTCTGGCGCCTTGATGTCTTCCAGGTTGATACCGCCGAAGGTATCAGCAATGCGCTCAACCGTTTCAATGAAGGCCTGAGGACTTTCCGAGTTGACTTCAATGTCGAACACATCGATACCCGCGAACCGCTTGAACAGAACGCCCTTGCCTTCCATCACCGGCTTGCTGGCCAGCGGGCCGAGGTTACCCAGGCCGAGGATGGCGCTACCATCAGAAATCACGGCAACGAGGTTGCCTTTGGCCGTGTATTTGTAAGCATTCTCAGGATCTTTGGCGATTTCGCGTACCGGCGCAGCCACACCCGGACTGTAGGCGAGAGAAAGGTCCCGGGCGGTTTTGGTCGGCTTGGTAATCTCGACGCTCAGCTTGCCCGGACGAGGCTTGGCGTGATATTCAAGGGCGGCGGTTTTCAGATCTTGAGACATTGCCACAGTTCCGTTTGTCACGTTAGAAGGACCGAACTACCGGTTCGCTGGCGCCCGCCAGTCAATGATAACGGGCCAATCTATCGCCATGGTTGGATGACCAGCACAGCATTCCGAGCAACTGCCAGTAAGAGCGGATATAGCGCGACATTATGGCGCGAAGGTCCATAGCCGCACAAGACCTATTGAGCAGTCTTTGACCAACGTCTGGGCACATCGTGAAGGTTATTCCATTCCATAAAAAAAGCGCTCCGAAGAGCGCTTTTTGTCAGTCGGTCAACAAGCCCCTGATCAGGACTTCTTGCCACCGATACGGCCACCGAAACGCTTCTGGAAGCGATCGATACGACCACCGGTATCCATGACTTTCTGTTTGCCGGTGTAGAACGGGTGACACTGTGAACAAACGTCCAACTGCAGGTCACGACCGATCGTAGAGCGGGTCTGGAACGAATTGCCACAACTGCACGTCGCGGTAATTTCCTGATACTTGGGATGGATACCTTCTTTCATGGGATAACCTCAGTCGGCCATGCCGCCACCCGATCAGGCGATTGAATCGTTGCTGTCGGGCACCGCATTGTTTGAATCAAGGGTGGAGACGGGGCACAATCATGCCCTGTCGAAATCAGACCGCGAATCTTACTGATAAACCGCGAGCTTCGCAAGCGTCAGCGCTGCCGGAGCATCCGCACTTTCCACATGACGATCATCAGCCTGAACCCCTGCCGGAGCCAACCGTGACAAGATCCGCCCGTATTGCCCTGGCACGGCCACTGCGACGCCTGTTTGATTACAGTATTCCGGACGGTATGGCTCTGCTTCCCGGACAGCGCGTGCAGATCCCGTTTGGCAGACAACTCGCCACCGGGATCGTCGTGGATCCGGACGCAACGCCGCCGGAGGGGGTCGCGCTCAAGCCCGTTCGCGGCGTAGTCGAGAACTGGTCCGCGCTACCACTGGAAACGCTGAATTTGCTGAGCTGGGCAGCTGACTACTATCAGCATCCGTTGGGGGAATGCCTGTTTTTTGCGCTTCCTCCGGCACTGCGTCGGGGACAACCGGCGCAACGGCGAATACAGCACCGCTGGCAACTGGCCCTGAACGATGCGGACCGATTACCCGCCAACGCCAAACGTCAACGAGCGCTACTGGCCTGGTTCGCAGAACAACACGGCCCGGTCGATACGACAACGGTGTTGACAGCAGGCTTCAGTCGCGCCCAGCTCAAAAGCCTGGCTGAAAAAGCGCTGGTTATTGAAACCGATGCAGCGCTCACCGAACCAGCACGCAACCAGACGCTGGCCACCCTGCCGCCCCTGACATCCGCTCAGGAAACAGCCTTCCGGACCATCCCGGCCGATCCTGACCGATTCAGCGCAACGCTGCTTTACGGCATTACCGGTAGCGGCAAGACTGAAATTTACCTGCACTACCTCCAGAAGGTGCTGGGAAATTCGCGACAGGCCCTGGTGATGGTGCCTGAAATCAATCTGACACCCCAGACCGTCGCCCGATTCAGGAACTACTTCGGCACTCGAATCGCTGTCTGGCACTCGGCACTCAACGACCGTGAGCGGCTCGACACCTGGTTGCGCGTTCGCGAGGGCGAGCCGGCAATCGTCATTGGCACCCGGTCCGCGGTCCTACTGCCATTTACCGATCTGAGCATCATCGTGGTCGACGAAGAGCACGACAGTTCCTACAAGCAGGGTGAAGGCTTTCGTTATTCAGGTCGTGACCTGGCGGTTTACCGCGCCCACCTGAACCAGTGTCCGGTGATTCTTGGCTCGGCGACGCCGTCCCTGGAGTCGCTGCATAACGTCAATCTTGGCAAGTACCAGTTGGTGCGCCTGGAAGAGCGCGTTGGCAACGCCGTGCCTCCCCCCATACGCTTGCTGGACATTCGCAGTCGCCCGCTGCAGGACGGCATCGCCGTGCCCGCGCTGTCTGCCATCCGAGAGTGCCTGGAAAGCGGCCGGCAAGCACTGGTCTTTGTCAATCGACGGGGTTTTGCACCCGTGATGATGTGCTTCGACTGCGGTCATATGGTTGATTGCCCCCGCTGCGACAGTCGTCTGACCTTTCACCGCCGCGACCGCGCGATGCGCTGCCATCATTGCGGCTATCAGACCGCGGCCCTGGATCATTGTCCCCACTGCAACAGCGAAGCCTTCAAACCGGTCGGCCAGGGCACCGAACGCACCGAACAGAGCCTCGCCGAACAGTTTCCCGACGTGCCCGTGATCCGCGTTGATCGGGACAGTACCCAGCGCAAAGGCAGCATCGACGACATTCTGACCACCGTGAATACCGGCGCTCCCTGCATCCTGGTCGGTACGCAAATGCTGGCCAAGGGGCACGACTTCCCGAATGTGACACTGGTGCTTGTCATCAATGCCGATGGTGGC
>JAWVWU010000415.1:0-2935 GCA_033723595.1 Marinobacter sp.
CTATACCCTGCTGGTCAGTCCGGTCAATCACTTCTCCGGCTGGGCAGGCAGCGTGGCGCTGGCGATTCTGGTGGTGCCGGTGGTGGTCAGGACCACCGAGGACATGCTCAAACTGGTGCCCCGGCAGATCCGGGAAGCGGCCGCCGCCCTGGGGGCTCCGCGCTGGAAGGTAACCGTGCACGTGGTTTACAAGGCCGCACTCAGTGGCATGATCACCGGCCTTATTCTGGCCACCGCGAGGATCATGGGCGAGACCGCGCCGCTGTTGTTTACGGCGCTCAACAACAATTTCTGGTCGGTCGACATGAACCGGCCGATCGCCAACATGCCGGTGGTGATCTACCAGTATGCTCTGAGTCCCTACTCGGATTGGCAGGACCTGGCGTGGGCGGCCGCGCTGCTGATCACGGTCAGCGTGCTTGTGATGAATATATTTGCCCGTTACGGACTGAAAAGCGGCAATCAGAAGCCATGATATCAACGCCTCAGGCAGAGCCAGAGACTGAAACTATGAAGGCAGCGACTATGACCCAAGAATCGTCTACCGATCGTGACCTGACGAGGCCCGAAGCGACCGTGTCACCGGAGTCCGAGAGCGCCCATGGTCTGCTCGAGAAACGGAACTACATTCGTGATGTGGCCGATTCCAAGATAAGCCTGCGGGATCTCAGTTTTTACTACGGTAAGTTCAAAGCCCTGCATAATATCTCCATGGAGATACCGGACCGCAAGGTAACGGCGTTCATTGGTCCGTCAGGGTGCGGCAAATCGACGCTGCTGCGGGTCTTCAACCGGATGTATGATTTGTATCCGGGTCAGCGCGCGGACGGCGATCTGATCCTGGACGGTCGCAACATCCTCGGCCCGGGCATCGACCTGAACATGCTGCGGGCGCGGGTCGGAATGGTCTTCCAGAAGCCGACGCCGTTCCCCATGTCGATCTACGATAACGTGGCGTTCGGTGTCCGGCTGTATGAAAAACTGAGAAAGTCGGATCTGGATGACCGCATCCAGTGGGCACTGCAGCGGGCGGCACTGTGGGATGAAGTTAAAGACAAGCTCAAGCAGTCCGGCGGTGCACTGTCCGGTGGTCAGCAGCAACGGCTGTGCATCGCGCGCGGGATCGCGGTCAAGCCGGAAGTGCTTTTGCTGGACGAGCCGACGTCGGCGCTGGATCCCATTTCGACATCCAAGATTGAAGAGCTGATCTATGAGCTCAAGGACGACTTCACCATCGCCATCGTTACCCACAACATGCAGCAGGCCGCACGCGTCTCCGACTATACAGCTTTCATGTACCTGGGGGAGTTGATGGAATACGACCGTACCGATGTGATTTTCACCAACCCGGATCGCAAAGAAACGGAAGACTACGTCACAGGCCGCTTCGGCTGATCATCAGGGGCCGGCGCCAGCCGGCCTCTCTGCGTCCAACCTGTCCTATCTGTAAGCTCTGCGCTCTTGTGACTGTCCCGGCCCCGTGTCATAACAGGGCATCTTTTTTGTCAGGAGTGTTTCGATGAATATTCACCGGCCCGTATCTCGCCGTCTGACCGCATCCGGTATCCTGCTGTTGATGTTGTCGGTGGCTCTGACCGGTCGCGCCTATGCCAGCGAGCTGGCCCAGTCCGTGATCAGTAGCTCGGCGCTGGATACCGTCATTGAACAATACCCGCAGATGATTACCGAGAGCATCACCCGGGGCATCAAGCAGACCGGCGGGGTTGATCCCATGGTCAGCGGTGCCATTCAGTTGATGGTAGGGCAGGCCTTTAACAGTCGTCGTATTCGTGCCCAGGTGGCGGCCAGCCTGGACGAAGAACTTACGCCCAAAACCCTGACGAGTGTGCGGGATTTTTACCACTCTGACCTCGGTGCCCGGGTGGCTGGGCTGGAATCAGCGGCTGCACTTCCCTCGGCGTGGCCGCAGATCGAAAGCGCCGGTCCGGCGCTGGTCAAGCAGTATCGCGGTACCGAACGGGAACGTCTGTTCGATGCCTTCGACCAGGCCTCTCGGGCGACCGAGAACGCGGTGGATACCACCATTGCCGTGCAGACCGCTCTGGGCACGGCGGTCGCCGCCCTGCGCGGCCAGCCGGCCGATTTTGACGTGATTCACAGCCGTGTAGAAAAGCAACGGGACATGCTCACCGGTCTGGTTGAACAGCAGGTATACGCGGCCTACCTGTATACCTACAAGGCCCTGTCAGATGCCCAGCTCAAACGTTACATCCAGTTTCTCGAATCCAGGGACGGCCGGCAGTTCAGCCGGGTCGCCACAGGGTCGCTCAAGCAGGCCATTCTTGATCCCATTCAATCCATCAGCAACGGGCTCAACCAGCTGCTGAGTCCGGCCGACAAAACCTGATGGGGACGGTTTGCCCGGGGCCGGACGCAATCACGCCTGCTTGAGACGATCGGTGTAGGGCGGCCAGCCCAGGGGCTTGCCGGCCAGCAAGTGCAGGTGAATGTGAAACACCGTCTGACCGGCCTGCTCGTTGCAGTTCATCACGACCCGATAACCATCCTCGTCAAAGCCCATATCCCCGGCCAGCTTCTTGGCGACCAGAAACAGATGGCCGACCAGTTCGCGATCGTCCTCTTCCAGATCGTTGATGGTTGCAATCGCCTTCTTTGGGATGATCAGCAGGTGCACCGGTGCCTGCGGATTAATGTCCTTGAACGCCAGGCTCCGGTCGTCTTCATAGACAATGTCGGCCGGTATTTCCCGGTTGATGATCTTGGTGAACAGGGTGTCAGGCATAATGCATCCTCAGAACAGATTCAGTGACGGGGGTTTCGGGAGCGACGCCAGCAGGCGATGGACGACGGAGCCGGGCTGATCGTCGATGCCCATGGCGTAACGGGCGACCTGGTTGCGTGCAAACGGGACGCGCTGTGCCAGAGCCAGGCCGGCATTACGGATCAGATGAAG
>JAWVWU010000416.1:0-2932 GCA_033723595.1 Marinobacter sp.
GCACTGGAATTGCGCGCCAGTTACCGGGTTATCCGAAACGCGGAAGTGTTCGGTGGTTATCGCTACATCAACACAGACCTGCAGGATTACCCCGCCGACATCAATCTGGATGAAGGCGTCATGGCCGGGATGAAGATCTACTTCTGATCCGGAGGCAGTAGCCTGAAAAGGAGCATTTGCCACGGAATCCACTGAACCACACGAAAGAAAAGCCAGGGATGGCACGGACGTGTTCAGACTGTAATCCCGGCGACCCTTGTCGCCGGTTTGCACAGAATCCCCTCTCCCCTCGAGTGGGAGAGGGGGTGGCAAGGCTTTTGCGGCGGGCCTGCGCTGATTGAAAACCGTGCCCAACCTCACTTTATCGTCGGTTTTGCCCTGCTAGACTGCTTCCACATTTGTTGGTTCCGGTGCTCAGGGATGCGATCGATCAGGCTCATTTCTTTTCTTACTCTGTCGTTGGCCTTGCTGACCGCCTGTGGCGGTGGCAGGACAGCCATCGAGGATGTCGCCAGCCGCGGTAACAGTTTCCCCACCGCCAAAAACCCGGTAGACGACTTTACCGGCAGCAGCACCGGGGATTCCACGAACAAGGCGGGCCTGGCTGCCAACGAGGTCCGGGTGACGGTTGAGGTCCCCACTCGGATCGCACCCGATGGCGAACTGACTCGCCGAAACCTGCGCATTGTCGAGCCAGACAGCCTGACGGTCTACCGCACCGACAACACCCTTCGCAAACTGTCCAGCGTTGATGTCCGCCTGCGATCAGAAGATAACGGTCGCCGGGTCGTCGAGTTCGTCAACGGCCAGCCTCTTGGCCCTGACGTGCTGATCGAGGCGACCGTGGGCAATACAGTGGTTCGCGCCTTTGCCAGTGATTCGGACCGTGACGTGAAGATCAATCCGTTTTCGGAATACCTGGTGCGATACGCCCTTGGCGGATACACGGCCAGTGAGTTCACCCGCGTGATGGACTGTGTAAACAGCGCCGACAGCACCGGTTTGTGCCTCAACAAATATGTGTGGTCGACCCTCGCGGACCAGATCCAGGATTTCGAGATCGATATCCCCGACAACGCCGACCTCGCCAGCGCAGTCAGCTTTCTCAACGACCGGGCGGACTTTGCCCGTTACGTCAATAACATGTCGAACTATGCCCTGCTCGATAACGCCTCATCCGGCACGGTGTCCGCCCAGTCCGCGGACTACAACTCGGTGTTCCTGGGGATCGAGCTGGGCCAGAGTTTTCTTGTGTCGAGCACCCACACGCCCGGCCAATGGGGTGTGATCAGTGGCACGGAAGAGTTGCTCCAGGACCAGAACGGTACCGGCTATGTGTATCCCGGGCTGACGCTGACGTCGTTTGACGTGCTGAACATTCGCGTCACGTCGCTCGCCAGCGATATTCCTTATCACCGCAGCACCATTGCGCAGGGTGGCGACAATACCTTCTACACCCATCCCGACTGGCCGTTGAACACGCAGTCCTCCCCGCCCGGTGCGGCGACGGTTGCCAGCGATATTCGTCTGCTGGCGGGTCGATCCCTGTTCCAGAGCGTAACCGGCCGGGGCAGCTCGCAAATCATTGGCTGGACCCGAAACCCCTACTATCTGAATGCCTTTGTTGGCCCGACTGCCACGGATCCTGACCGGGTTCTGGACGGCTACTTCAGCGCGGGCAAGGCGATTGAGCTCAGTGCCAGCGACGGCACGCTCAAACGTGAGCGGACTCTGGAAAATCGCTATCTGTCTGCGCTTTCAATCAACCTGGCCCGGGCCGAAAACTTCGATCTGGCCCAGCTTGATGGCCAGCATTTCAATGTGGTGACCTTCGCAACCCTGCTCGAAGACAGTGCGACGCCCGTGCAGATAGAATCCGGTGTGGGGCAATGGACGGTCAGCGGTCAATCCGTTTCCCAGGCCCTGGCCGATGTGCTAACGCTGGAGCGCAACAACAGCGGCGTTGTTGCCAGTGGCGTAACCGACCACTCCGGCTCACGCTACCTGAGCCAGCGCACAGCGACGCTCAGCAACGGCGAGCGCAACATCGGGCGCCTCAATCTCGACCTTGATTCAGCACCGGCGCCCGGCGGAGAACCGGACATCGGCGTGGGCGCGAGCACGCCAGACGGTTCGCTGCTGGCGTTCAACCTCAACAACCCCGGCAGTGGCGATGGTCTGCTGATCGCGGCGCCACAAACCGGCAGTATCCCGGTCAGCGGCACGCAATACCGGGTGCGGGGCGTGTTGCTGGGGATGGAGTCCGACAGCAACACCCTGTCTCATTTTGACAACGCCACGCTGACCATCGACAACAGCACCAACGCGACCCTGGAGTGGAGCGGAGTCAAAGTCGTGCATACAGTTTCCAGCGAATCGGTTCAGGCGCCCACCAACCTGACCGAGCAATCCCTGACGCTCAGTTATTCCACCACCGGAGATGGGCGCCTGGTATTTAACCAGACCACGGGCACCCTGAATCTGAGCGGCTTCATGACCGACGACCGATCCCAGCTCTTTCTTCGCGTCAGCAACCCCGGCGACAGCTCCCAGCCCCTCGGCCTGGTCATGGCAACACGCCTGCCGTGATGATGCCGGCCCCATCCAAACGGCTACCGGCTGCCGTATAACCTGTTACAATTCTGGCCATGTCTTCGAAATCAGGGGATTCCATGTCTGTCGTCGTGCGTCTGTCGGTTTTTATCGTGCCTTTGGTGGCCGTGGCAATATGGGGCAGCAGTTATCGGCCTGCCACCGCAACCATGATCAAGGATTCAGCAGAAGATGTTGAAGACCTGGCTCAGATCGATTTGCCTCCGTTGCCCGCCTGGGCCAACGATCCGCTTCCGGACTTCACCCGTTATCACGACACCACCGAGAAGAAAGCCGCCTTCTTCTCGTTCATCTATCCGCGCGTCGTGCTTGCCAATGC
>JAWVWU010000417.1:0-2930 GCA_033723595.1 Marinobacter sp.
CGCCGAAGACTACACACCCTACAGCCTGCACCGGGAGTCCATTGCCGATGATTTGCTGTTCATCAGTGAAGACACCCAGGGGGTGATCGCCATTCTGGTCAGCGATGCGCCGGTGGCGCTGGAATTGCCGCCGACGGTGGATCTGGAAATTGTTGAAACCGATCCCTCCATCAAGGGCGGCTCGGCCACCGCACGGACCAAACCCGCCAAACTGACCACCGGTCTTGTGATCCAGGTGCCGGAGCATATCTCCACCGGTGACCGGGTTCGGGTGAACGTGGACGAGCGCCGTTTCCTCGGGCGCGCCTGAAATCGGGTGGCCTCGATGGTGGGGCTGAAAATCGTCTGAGACCCAGTTCTGACTGAGCTGCGGCCTGCGAGTGCCGGCTGAACCGGCACTCGCAGGGAGTCATCAGTTGGTCAGGTGGAAAATAGCCACGGCGTCGCCGTAGGGAAAGCCGAGCTGGAAATTACCGCCTGCTGCAACGGCTATGTACTGCTCACCGTCCACGCGATAGCTGATGGGAGGCGCGTTGACGCCAGCGCCCAGGTTGAACCGCCACAGCCTGGCACCACTGTCGGCGTCAAAGGCATCAAACCAGCCGTTACCTTCACCGGTAAAGACCAGATCACCTTCCGTTGCCAGCGCGCCGCCGACCATGGGCTGGGGAGCCTTGTACTGCCAAGCAATTTTGCCGGTATCCACGTTGATTGCGGTGAACGTGCCATCCTGAATGCCGCCTTTTTCAACGTTGGCGAAGGTGCTGCCGAGGCGGATATGGCCGGGTAACGTCATCGGCTCGCCGTCGGTGGTAAAGTTCATCAACTGATCCATGCCGAGAATGTAGACCAGCTTGTTTTTCGGTGAAAACGCAGGCGGCGACCATTCTGCTCCACCATTGGCCCCCGGTAACATGACGACGCCCTCTTTGGTCGGGGTCGTAAACATGTTGTCAGACTGCATCACGAAGGGTTCAGACTTACGGATAAGCTCGCCGTTACGGCGGTCAACAATATAGAACCAGCCCGTTTTGCCGGCTTCACCCGCGGCCGGAATCGTTTTGCCGTCCTGTTCAACATCGAACAGCACCACGTTGCTGACTGCGTCATAGTCCCAGACATCGTGCTTGACCTCCTGATAGTACCAGGCCAGTTTCCCGGTATCGGTATGCAGGGCGACGATGGAGTCGGTGTAGAGGTTGTCGCCCTTGCGGGATTCGCCGTAGAGATCCGGGTTCGGGTTGCCGGTGGAAAAAATCACCAGCTTGCGTTCTGTATCAATGGCCGGCGTGGTCCAGACCATACCGCCGCCCTGTTTCCAGGAGTCGCCGGAAAAGGTCTCAGGGTCGGTAGCGTCCCAGTTCCATACCTGATCCCCGGACTGGGCGTCGTAGGCTGCAACGAAACCGCGTATCGGCCATTCACCGCCGGAGCTGCCTATGATGACTTTACCGTCGTAAATCTGTGGGGCCATGGTCTCGGAAAAGCCCGCTCTGGGGTCGGCCACCTGCTTCTGCCACTGAACCTTCCCTGTGCTGGCGCTCAGCGCGACTAGCTGGTCATCAAGGGTAACCACGTAAAGATTGCCATAGCCTGCGGCGACCCCGCGGTTGACGGGGCCACAGCATATTTTATGGTTCCCGAGCTTGTAGGTGGTGGTCCAGATCCGCTCACCCGTGGCGGCATTCAACGCCATGATTTTCATTTCGTTGTCGACCACGGGGGTGGTCAGATACATGACACCCTGAATGACCAGGGGCGTTGACTCGAAGCTGCCCACCATGCCGGTCTGTACGATTGCCGCTGGCGCGAGTTTGTCAATATTGTCCCGGTTGATCTGGTCGAGGGGCGAAAAACGCTGATTCTTGTAATCTCTACCGTGCAGGAGCCAGTCGCCGGTATGGGCTTGCGGGTTGGCCATCATCTGGTCCGTGACCCGGACCAGACTGGCATCCGGCAGAGTCCCATTAATCATGTTGCTGGCACTGTCGGTTTTAACCTCTGTGCTCGTTTCAGCACCTGCCTGAGTGACCCAGATCATGCTGAACAGCAGTGCAATTGCACCGCTTTTCACTCCCTTTTTGTTGAGCGTTATCATGGTTATTCTCCAATCGCTGTTGTTGTTAACGCCATCAGACCGAACAACGGATTTCACAGGCTTATGATGACGCGGGATAGCGCTGCAGTCCGTCACTTTGTCTTGGGAAACGGGAGCAGCGAAACCTGGTCCAGAGTAGCCGTGGTGAGGGCTTGCTTCCCCGCAGGAAAACCGTTTTCCTCCAGAATATAAGCGACGATCTGCTGGTACTCTTGTTCCGTCAGGGACCCAGGAGAGTCGTAGGGCATCTGGCTGCTGATGAACTGATACAGTTGCTTGCCGGACATTTTGGAGTATGAAATGGAGTCCCTGAAATCCTGACCGGCCAGTGCCGGGCCAGTCTTGCCCTGCAGTTCACTGCCGTGGCAAACGGAACACTGGCTGGCGTAGACGGAGGCACCGGCTTTGCTCTGCGCCGCGGTGTAATACTGTCTGCTGTCGTCTGCCCTGGCCGATGTAGCCATCAGCAACACCAGAACGGTTATGGGGAAGGTCGCTCTTAAAACTGATGCCCTCATACGCTCTTCACCTCCATGAGTGGGGCTGAATTACCTGGCAGAACGCAGTCGGTGGCGTCCACCGGAGTGTCGGCCCAGTTTCATCTGTCTAAAGACAAAAATTGGTTAGTGCACTACTTGGTCTAGTTGACCGAAGCCTGTGGTGTCAAGTTTGACGACACAACTATCGGCGGCGCGGTCTCCTCTGATCTGTCGCCGGCTTGTCCGATTGAACGCGAACTGGCCAACTGTACTTTCTGGCTGTCGGAGTGACAGTATTGGCGGCAAAACGTGACCGGAGACAGCTGGCCACGGCCCGGACCAAACCGGCCATC
>JAWVWU010000418.1:0-2912 GCA_033723595.1 Marinobacter sp.
ATGACTGCCCCCTGTTTGTAGGCGCTCCAGCCCAGCATATAGCGGGCCTTGCGTTTCAGCGCCTCGCTGGCATTGCCGTCAAGTACCGCCCGATACCCGGCTTCCGCTTCCTCAAACCGACCGGCGGCAAACCGGGATTCTGCAATCCGGAACCGGGCTTCCGGCGCCAGTGACGATGACGGATACAAACCGACCAGTTCTTCCAGGCGTTCTACCGAATCGTCGGTCTGACCGATATAGGCGTAGGCTTTGGCCGACTGATACAACAGCTCGTCCAGCCGGCCCTGGAATGAACCGCTGTTGACGATCATGTCATAGCTTTCGACGGCCTGACGGTACAGTCGCTGCTCTTTCTCCGCTGACAGGTCCAGTGTCGTGCCAGCGGCGGACTGGAGGTTACTCAGGCGGTTGAGCGCGTCAATTCTGACCTCCGGCTCAGTCGACTGGTCGAACAGGCGCTGGTAGCGACGGGCGACCTCCCGGGGCGAAATGACCGGCATGGCCTGGCTGCGGAACTTGAGAAACACGGGACGCAGTTCGCCGATTGTGTCGCCATCCTCGGCCAGATTGACCTTGAACGACTCCTGCGCGTGCACCCAGGAGGTACTCAGGGCGGCAACCAGAACCCACCCGGTGAATCGCCAGTCCTTCACGGTTGCCCTCCCTGCTTGAGCCCGGTCAGCGCAAGATGTTCATAAAGGTGAGCAATCTGTTGCTCGGTGCGGTCCAGGGTGTCCGCAATCTGTCGGGACTGGCCTTGCAGAAAGTCGAGCGTGAGTTTGTCCAACTGCGTTTCGGCGCGACGCCGCAGCGCGATCAGCCGCTTTTGCTGACGGACAAGCCCGGTTTGTACCGTCTCAAGCTGTCGAGACAGCTCGTGCTGCGTTCCGGGCGAACCGCGCTGGCTCTTCTGCGCGAGCGTCTCGCGGCGGGCTTGCAGGCGATCGAGTGTTTCCCGCAGGCGACTCAGGCGAGCGGCCGCGGGCGAACCAGAGCTGGCGCGATCAGACAGCGACTGCAGGCGCGCCGACACGACGGTCAGCTGCCGATCAAAATCCGACAGCTCATGGTCCAGCGACTTTCCCGGCTGGCGAAAGTCGGCGAGTGTTTTGAGAAAGATACCGACATCATGCTGCCTGCGGTCCAGCGACCGCGCCAGCGTGTCCAGATAGGCCACCCGCCCGACGGCTTTCTGGGCCTGTGGTTGTTCCATGAAGTGCAGCAGGTATGCCATACGGGGCTGGGTCAGTGTCCGGCTGTCCGCCAGAAACCACTCAACGTCGTCCTGCCTGGCGGAGGTCACCAGCGCGCTGTACGCGCCGTCCCGGCGGACATTATCCATCAGGGTCTTCAGGCTGACCTGCTCGCTCTCAAACGCCGAACTGGCCGCCAGATAGGCCTCACCGGCCTGGCCCAGATACCCAGACTCATCGTAGCCACGTCCCATACCGAGCCACGCATCGGCCGCCCCGGGAAAGGCCAGGGAGTATTTGCGTGCCCGGTGCCAGGCCTGCATGGCCGCCCGATAATTGTCGCGCCCTGCATGCGCCAGTCCATCAAAGTAGAGCGCCTGTGGCGCCAGATAGCTGTCGAGCGTGACCTTTTCAAGAAATCCCAGGGCTTTCGTATAGTCTTCACTCTGACAGGAGAGAACTCCGGCCCTGAGCAGGATGCGGTTCGTCAGGTCCCGCGCCCGGTCAGGGTTTGTGTCCTCGGCTGCCAGCGCTTGTGCAACCCGCAGCGACACCAGGGCCCGGGAAGGATCCCGGTCTGTCCGACTGTAGTCGGCCGCCAGATTAAGGTAGCCGAGCGCGGCCCAATAGCCTCCGTCCATGCGCGACAGGGTGCGTCCGGCCTGGTCGGTCTGTCCTGCGCGCCGCTGGAGGTCCGCCCGATAGAACAGTGCTTCCTGCTTGCGCTGCCCTGAACTGAGGTTCACCGCGGTGTCGATGTGGCGCCGGGCAGCGGCTTCGTCATCGGCGTCGAGCGCGAGCTTGACCAGGGCCAGCGCCGCGTCCCCGCCATAGGCCTTGCCGGCGTCCGCGATGGTAACAAAGGTTTTGATGGCCTCGTTTTTGCGTCCGGTCTGCAGCCACGCCCGGGCCCGCGAATAATCTGCGCCAGCAGAGTCTGCCGCTCCCAGCCAGTAAAGGGCCCGGGACGGCTGCTGGTCCGCCAGGGCGAAACGGGCCAGGCGTTCGCGTTGCCCGGCCGTCGGCGTGGTATCGGCGATGGCCGGCAAAACAGCCATGACCAGCATCAGCACCGGTACCCAGAAAAGCGCCAGCGCGGGCCGGTCAGCTCGGGACCTCGCTGCCTGGGACATCGCCGCGGGCGCCATCGCCAGCAACCCGGATAATCGGATCGTCATCACGCGTTACTGCCATTCCCTGAGCGCAAAATCGGGCTGCTGCCCCTGTGGCCCGGCCTCTACAACCAACTGAACCCGGGTTTCGCCGGCCCTTTTCCGCAACGTGAACTGATGTTGCTGGCGCACGTAGTGATCGTTCGCGGCCTGGCCATTGAGCGTCGCCGTCAGCGTGTGCTGGCCGGCTGGCAGGTTGCCCATGTACAACTGTTGTATGGCGCCCTGTGCCAGGGCCTGCCGCTCCTGATCCGTGTAAAGGTGCGAAATAGCCGGCTGGTCGTTGATGGACAGCTCCACGGAATCGAGCACAAACGAATCGCGATCAGCGACGGAGAGATACACGGCAACGCGAGTGTCGGCGGGAAACAGCATCGCGTCCTCGACGCCGTACAGGGTCTGGCTGAGGTCCGACACGTCTCGGGCAAGCGCGTCGATATCATGATCCAGGCTGTCGCCGAACACATGCGGCGATACCACTGCCAACGCAAACACCAGCGCCGGCCACCGCATTTTTACGACTTTGAAGCATCGCTCAGACATGACC
>JAWVWU010000419.1:0-2909 GCA_033723595.1 Marinobacter sp.
CGGACCTGTGCGGCATAGCCTCACCGATCGTGACCTGTTAACACGCTGGCGCCTTTAAGAATGATCAAACGCATACCCATCAATGCGCTGAAGGTCGGGATGTACATCACCGATCTGAACAATGACTGGATTCCCCACAGCAACAATAAGCGCCGTGGCATCATCCGTAGCGACGCCGTTATTGAAAAAATCGGGAAACTGGGTGTCCGCTACGTCTACATCGACAGCACCAAAGGACTGGACAGCAGTGACGGCGAGCCCGTCCACGAGGTAGACCAGCGCCAGGAGGCCGCGCTTCAGCAGGCCGGCGAAGCTCCGCCCGCGGGGCGTTACCAGCGTTCCCTGGAAGAAGAGATGGCGGCGGCACGAGGCGTGCACGAAGAAGCCCAGAGCCTGGTCGGCAATATCATGCAGAACGTGAAACTGGGCCAGGCGATCGACCTGTCATCCGTCAACGAACTGGCGCATCACCTGCAGGGATCGGTGTTGCGCAATCAGAATGCGCTGGCCTGCCTCGGGCGTATCCGGGAAAAGGACAATTACCTGCTGGAGCACTCGGTCAATCTCAGCGTGCTGATGTCGATTTTTGGCAAGGCCATGGGACACTCCCCCGACGTGCTTCACCAGACGGTTGTTGGAGCCCTGCTGCATGACATCGGCAAGATCCTCACCCCCGACGAGATTCTTGGCAAACCCGGCCGGCTGACCCCGGAAGAGTTCGAGATCATGAAAGAGCATGCCCGGCATTCCCGGGACCTGCTGGCCGACATCGAGGGCATTGGCGAACTGACGGTGCTGACAGCGGCCCAGCACCACGAGCGGATGGATGGCACCGGGTACCCCGAAGGTCTGAAGGGCGACGCCATCTCAGTCCATGGCCGCATGGTGGCGATCGCCGACGTGTACGACGCCATTACCAGCAACCGGGTCTACCATCAGGGCGTCACCCCGACCCAGGGCCTCAAAAAGCTGCTCGAATGGAGCGGCGATCATCTGGACCCGGAACTGGTCCGACACTTCATCCGCTGCATCGGAATCTACCCGATCGGCTCGCTGGTGCTGCTCGAGAGTGGCCGCCTGGGCGTGGTCATAGAGACCAACGACACCGATCAGCGCCTGCCCGTGGTGCGGGTGATGTACCACACCCGCTTCAACATGCCGATTCTGGTGGAATCCATCGACCTGTCCCACCCCGGCGCACAGGATCGCATCCAGAGAGCCGTCGACCCGGCCACCTACGGTATCGATGTGCGAAAATTCCTGTACTGAGCGTCTGCCGGCTCACATACGTTGGTATGCACCCTGCCCCGTTACGGGACCAGAGACAGGAACAGGCCCATCAGAACCGGTGAAATAAAAGACAGGATAAAGCCCGAGGCAATCGCCACCGGCACGCAGGCCAGACCACCGCTGCTGCGGATGATGGGCAGGGTAAAATCCATGGCGGTCGCACCGCCATAGCCGATGGCCAGTGCAGGACGCTGCCGTATGATCAGGGGAATCATCGCCAGCGCAATGATTTCCCGGAGCACATCATTGAGAAAAGCCACCCCACCCCAGGCAGGCCCCAGCGCTTCTCCTACCACGATCCCGGACAGCGAGTACCAGCCAAACCCGGACGCCAGCGCCAGCGTCTGCTGCCAGGGCACGCCCAGCATTGGCACCAGCACCACACCGGCCACCATGGAGCTCAGCGCGACGCTCAGCGCCACCCCGAGGCCCTGTCGGTTCATCAGCAGTCGCCGCAGCGACAAGCCGGCGTTGCGCAGTTGCAGGCCGATCAAAAACAGCAGCAGCATCAACGACCAGGTGGCCATATCCTCGGCCAGCGGCATGGCCGGCAGCAGGAAATGGCCGACCAGTACACCGGACAATACCGCCGCCAGCGGTTTGGCCGCGGACAGGAACAGACGCCGGTAGCCGGACGGCGACGCCCCGTCCCCCGGGTCACAGGCCATCGGCTGCCATCGGTGCCAGAGCCAGAGGGCCGCCAGGTTAAACAGCAACAATACAACCACCAGGCTCGCCACCTGACTGGCCATGGCGCCGAGCTGGCTCCACAGCCTTTCCATCTGCCCCAGGCCAGTACCCAACAACAACAGGATGAAATAGACCAGGGCGTTCACACTGTGATGCACCAGGCCCATCAGACCCCGGTGACGGAGGGGGATGGCAAATCCCAGGAACAGGGGAACCAGAATCAGCAGGGCATCAATCAGCATGACGGTCTCAATGAATCAGAAGCGGCGAGTCGGTTTCAGGGGGCCAGACAAATCACACCCGGCCGGTGGCTATTCGAAGGGCTCGTGCTGGTCGGGGTCAAACGGATAGCGGCCGGTGCTGGCGTCCCGCTCACGGCGTATCGAGCGCGCGAGCCGTTGCGCAACGACCGACCAGACCACATGGGCGTCCGGTCGCGCATCGTAACTTTCGCCAAGCAGGCTGCCGGCGACGGCTCTCAGCGCCGCCTCGGCCTGGGCCGCACTGCGGTAGGGTCCCTGGCAGCGATGGTGCTCAGGGGGGTGCTCATCCGAACCGCTCATGGCCACCAGTGCCCAGATGTCTTCACTGACATTCTTGATGTGGAGTTCGACACGGCGCTCACGGCGCCCCAGCACCAGGGCACGCAGTGGACTTCGACCATGAAAGTAATGCAGTTTCATTCAGTGTTCTTCGCTTGTTTGGGCGAGGCCCGGGGACCAGGACACCGCTCATCCCCGGAGCCGTGAGCCCCCGTGCAACAGATCTCAGTGCAGTACGTCGCGACGATCCTGCACCAGCACCCAAGGGGCCACCACCACCGCCCAGAGTTCGGTGTTGTGGTCGTACCAGCTCTGGGCCATCGCAGGACTCACCTCGCCGACCAGATCGTTGGCCAGCCACTCCTCAAATTGTGCCTTGTTGTCAGC
>JAWVWU010000420.1:0-2900 GCA_033723595.1 Marinobacter sp.
ACCAGCTTGAAGTCGTAGTGACGCTTGCCCCTGGCAGGCTGAAGGTTCAGCCGGTCCACCTGCAAGCCTTCACTGGTTTCGGACGGTGCCATGATATTCTTGTAAAACGTGAGGTCCGCCTCGAGCTCGGAAATCCGGGTTTCCAGGGACGTAATGGCCTGCCGAGCCTGTTTCAGTGCCTGCTGGTCGATGGACCGCCCACGTTCGAGATTGATCAGCTTTTGCTCCGCAGCGGCACTGGTCTCGCGCAGAGACGTCAGCTCATGCTTGAGCGTGTCCCGGGTCTCGACGACGTTGCTGAAACGGAAGCCATCCTTGGCCATTCCGATCATGTAACCACCCACCGCCGACGCGACCGAAAAAACCAGCAGAATCAGCGTTCGTCGTATACGGCGACCCGGTTTGTGCCGGATGACAACGTACTCACCCGGTTTGCGGTCGTCAGGCATCACAGCACCCTCAGGGTAGCAGAGCGGGTATTTTCAGGCCGGAGGTTTCATCGATCCCGAACATGATATTCATGTTCTGAACCGCCTGGCCGGCAGCCCCCTTGACCAGGTTGTCAATGACCGACGACACAATCACCACATTGCTGCCCGGCTGACGGTGAAGAGCCATCCGGCAACTGTTTTCCCCACGCACACTCCGGGTTTCGGGATGACTGCCAAAGGGCATGACGTCGACAAACGGTTCCGTTGCGTAGCGGGTTTCAAACACGGACTGCAAGCGCGGGAAGTCGTCCGGGTTGTTCAGCTCGGCGTAAAGCGTCGCCTCGATACCACGGATCATGGGCACCAGATGGGGCACGAACGTAATGCCCAGATCTGGCACCCGTGATGCCGCCACCAATCCTTCCCGAATTTCCGGCAGGTGCCGGTGGCCAGACGCGCCGTAGGCCTTGAAGCTCTCGCCGATTTCACCGTGCAAGGTCCCCACACTGGCCTGCCGGCCGGCGCCGCTGGCGCCGGACTTGGCGTCGGCAATCAGCCGGCGGCAATCAACCAGGCCGGCTTCCACCAGCGGCAGAAAGCCCAGCTGTACCGCCGTCGGATAACACCCCGGGTTTGCCACCAGCTGCGCGTCACGAATGGCATCGCGGGCCACCTCGGGCAGTCCATAGACCGCTCGTTCAGCCCAGGCCGCGCTCTCGTGCGGCATACCATACCAGTCGGCCCAGACCTGCAGGTCTTTCAGACGGAAGTCTGCCGACAGATCGACAACGCGCACACCGCGCTCAATCAGCTCAGGCACCATACGCATGGCAACGCCATGGGGCGTCGCAAAAAACACCAGGTCACACTGAGCCAGGGTATCGGTGTCGGGTTCGGAAAATACCAGGTCGTAATAACCACGCAGATTGGGGTACAGGTCAGCCACCGCCAGACCCGCTTCCGAGCGGGAGGTGATACACACCACCTCGGCACCCGGGTGGATCGCCAGAATCCGCAACAATTCGACACCGGTGTAACCGGTGCCGCCAACGATGCCCACTTTTATCACTTCACACTCCAGCTAGTCGTTTCAGCCGGCCGGTACTCGCGCTCGGCGCGAGACAGCGCCCGGTCCATGAACCTGTTGTTTAGGGCCAATAGTCTATCATGATAAACCAGTGGCTGATTGCAGCCAGCCCGGCAATCGTTAAGATACGGTAAACTTGCAACGCCCCCTGAAACGGACCATTTCCACAAACCGCGGACTCGCATGCGCTCTATCCGACAAGTGATGACACAATCCCTGTTTCCGATGTTCCGCCGTCGCCTGTCCGGTGTTGATGCGCTGCCGCAGCTGGCGCTGCTTGGTCTTCTGTCGGGATTGATCACGGGCGGCGTCATCCTGCTGTTCCGCCAGGCAATTGAGTGGCCACTGCACTATTTCCTGCCCGGCCACGGGTCCGAATCGTTTGAAGATCTTGGCTTGCTGACCCGGGCGCTCCTGCCGCTCGGTGGTGCCATGGCGCTGGGTCTGCTGCTCAGCCGCCTCGGCACCCACGATCGCAAGGTCGGCGTTGTTCATGTCATGGAGCGCCTGAACTACCACCAGGGCTACATCCCGTTCCGCAGCGCCATGGTGCAACTGCTGGTCGGGGTAAGCACTGTGGTGACCGGCCAGTCCGCAGGCCGAGAGGGACCGGCCGTACATCTCGGCGCGGCTTTCTCGAGCCTCATGGGACAGTGGATGAAGCTGCCCAACAACAGCATCCGGACTCTGGTGGCCTGCGGTTGTGCCGGCGCTATTTCGGCGTCGTTCAACACCCCCATCGCAGGGGTGATCTTTGCTATGGAGGTGGTGATGATGGAGTACACCATCGCCGGCTTCACTCCTATCATCCTGGCCTCGGTCAGCGCGGCGGTTATCACCCAGGCGGTTTACGGCACTGAGCCTGCTTTCAGCGTGCCCGGCCTGACCATGAACTCGCTGATGGAGATTCCGTGGATTCTGGTGATCGCGATCATCATAGGCATCGCCGCCGCCGGATTTATCCGAATGCTGGATTTTTTCAGCCGCTTCAATGCCCACCCTGCATCCATCAGGCTGACCGTTGCCGGCCTGGTCATGGTGCCGTTTGCAATACTGGTTCCTGAGGTCATGGGCATCGGCTACGACACCGTCGGCCAGACCATTAGCAATGAATTGCCCTTCTGGCTGTTGCTTGGCGTCGCCGTAGCGAAACTGGTTGTAACGGCTATCACCATCGGCCTGGGCATGCCGAGCGGTCTCATTGGCCCCACCATTTTCATCGGGGCAACGCTGGGCGGCGCCATGGGGCTGATCGGCGCCAGCGTCGCACCGGAGACGGCTTCATCCGTCGGGTTCTACGCCATGCTGGGTATGGGTGCCATGATGGGCGCGGTGCTGCAGGCCCCGCTCGCGGCGTTGATGGCGTTGCTGGAACTGACCCG
>JAWVWU010000421.1:0-2881 GCA_033723595.1 Marinobacter sp.
CTGACGTTTCCCCGGGGCGTGGTCGACACGCCAGCATTCATGCCGGTCGGCACCTACGGTACCGTCAAGGGCATGCTTCCGCGCGACATTGAAGGCATTGGCGCACAGATTATTCTCGGCAATACCTTTCACCTGATGCTCCGGCCCGGCACAGAGGTCATCAAGGCCCACGGGGACCTTCATGACTTTACCCAGTGGTCCGGGCCGATCCTCACCGATTCTGGCGGCTTCCAGGTATTCAGCCTGGGCGACATGCGCAAGATCACCGAGGCCGGCGTGACGTTTCGCTCGCCCATCGATGGCTCACCCGTTGAACTGAATCCGGAAATCGCGATGCGGGTGCAGCGGGACCTCGGGTCGGACATCGTGATGATCTTCGATGAGTGCACGCCGTATCCGGCGACGGAGAAACAGGCGGAGGAGTCGATGTCACTGTCGCTGCGCTGGGCCGCCCGCAGTAAGCAGGCCCATGGCGACAGTCCGTCGGCCCTGTTCGGGATTATCCAGGGCGGTATGTATCCGCACCTTCGCAAGCGCTCGCTGGATGGCCTGACCGGAATCGGCTTCGACGGCTATGCGATCGGGGGACTGTCGGTCGGCGAGCCCAAGGAAGACATGCTGCGGATTCTGGATGAACTGCCGCCGCAGATGCCGGCCGACCGTCCCCGGTATTTGATGGGCGTTGGCAAGCCCGAGGATATCGTGGAAGCCGTACGTCGGGGCGTCGACATGTTCGACTGCGTCCTGCCGACCCGGAATGCCCGCAACGGGTACCTTTTCACGGGCACCGGCGTGGTCAAGATCCGCAATGCACGGCACCGCCATGACACCGCGGCGCTGGACGATGAATGCGACTGCTATACCTGCCGGAATTTCTCCCGCAGTTATCTCCATCATCTCGATAAGTGTGGGGAAATGCTGGGCTCTCAGCTCAATACCATTCACAACCTGCGCTACTACCAGAATCTGATGGCCGGATTGCGCGGGGCCATTGAAGCAGGTACATTGTGCGACTTTATTGAGGCATTCTATGCCCGCCGGGGCGAGTCGGTCCCACCCTTGTAGCTGATCAAGAGTCGCTCGTTAAGATCGCCCCAACAGGCCACTACCGGATTTATTCACGTTAACGGAGTTCCGTCATGAAAACATTCCAGTCTGTCTTTGTCGCGCTTCTGGCCCTGGTGCCGGGCCTCGCGTTTGCCCAGGACGCCGGTGCCCAGGGTGGCATGGGTGTTATCGGCCAGGTGATCTTCTTCGCCGGCTTTATCCTGATTTTCTATCTGCTGATCTGGCGTCCCCAGTCCAAGCGCGCCAAAGAGCACAAGGCGCTGATGTCCGGCCTGAGCAAGGGCGATGAAGTGGTCACCTCCGGTGGTGTGGCCGGCAAGATCACCCGCGTAACGGACGATTTCATCGTGGTGGAAATTGCCGACAACGTCGAAGTCAAGGTTCAGAAAGCGGCTGTCGCAACAGCCTTGCCAAAAGGCACTCTGAAAGACATCTGATTCGGGACCCAAGTTGCTCAATAAAGGCACCGCATGCTCAATAAATACCCGCTCTGGAAGAATCTGATCATCCTGATCGCGATTGCGATCGGGTTTATATACGCACTTCCCAATCTGTATCCGGACGATTATGCCGTGCAGATTACCGGTGCACGCAGTAGTACGGATGTTGGCCAGCGCACGCTGGACAGCGCGGTTGCAGCCGTCAAGGCGGCCGGTATCGAGGTGAAGGGCTCCGAACTGGGGCAGCGTAATGGTCTGATTCGGGTGAATTCGGCGGAGGCCCAGCTCAAGGCCCGGCCGATCGTCCAGTCGGCGCTCGGGCAGGACTACCTGGTGGCCATCAACATGGCGCCGTCCACACCGGACTGGCTGCGCAGCATCGGTGCCGGCCCCATGAAACTGGGCCTGGACCTGCGTGGTGGCGTTCACTTCCTGCTGGAAGTCGATATGGATACCGCGTTGAAACAGCGTCTTGACGCGTTCTCCAGCCAGATCAAGCGGGAGCTGCGGGATGAGCATATTCGCTATCGCGGCGGAGATGTATCCGGCAAGAAGACCATCAGCCTGTCGTTTCGCGACGACCAGGCGCGCTCCGAGGCCTTCGACCTGATCAAGCGCCAGCACAATGAGTTTCTGCTGGACAAGCAACGGGGTGACAAGGGCGAGTACAACCTGGTCCTCACGCTGACCGAGAAGCAGGTCAAGCAACTTCAGGACTATGCCATCGAGCAGAACCTGACGACGTTGCGCAACCGGGTCAATGAGCTGGGTGTGGCCGAGCCGCTGGTCCAGCGCCAGGGTGCGTCGCGGATTGTTGTGGAGCTGCCGGGTGTGCAGGACACTGCCCAGGCCAAGCGGGTGATCGGTGCAACCGCCAACCTGGAGTTCCGTATGGAAGCCCGGGCCGACGAGTCGGACAGCGCCGTGGAAGTCTATCCGTTCCGGAACAACCCGCAGCGTACCGCCCGTCTCGAGCGTGATGTGATTGTAACCGGCGACAGCGTTGCCAACGCCCAGCAGGCGTTTGATCAGAACGGTCAGCCGCAGGTCAATATCACCATGAACGCCGCCGGCGGGGATCTGATGAACCGGGCGACCCGCAACGCCATTGGCCGGCGCATGGCGGTGCTGTTCATCGAGTACAAGACCCAGACCGAAGAGAAACAGGTTGACGGTAAAACCCAGTCTGTCGACAAGCGTACCGTAGAGCGCAGCATCATCAGTCTCGCGACGGTGCAGTCGGCGCTGGGCAGCAGCTTCCGCATCACCGGCCTGGACTCGGTCAATGAAGCCTCCGAGCTGGCGCTGCTGCTGCGGGCGGGTTCGCTGGCCGCGCCCATGTACTTCGCCGAAGAGCGCACAATCGGCCCCAG
>JAWVWU010000422.1:0-2869 GCA_033723595.1 Marinobacter sp.
AGGGTGCCGCCGTAACAGAGCGTCGGCAGGGCCGAGACCAGCGTGGTGTTCGAATACAGGGGGGTGGACACCAGGTTGATGGCGTCGCCATTGAGGCCGTAGGTGGCCATGCGGCGCATCTGGCGGGAGCGGAAGCGAACGTCGTGAAGAATGCCTTTTGGGGTCCCGGTGGTCCCTGAGCTATATATGATGTTGAACGCGTCGTCCAGTGATACCGGTGCCGGCTTCGGTTCGCTTGAAACGTCTCCCAGCCAGTCGTCCAGGTCCAGTCCGCTGGCCGGATAACGGTGGTCGAGGCCGATGCGCTGCGATGCCGGCACGTTCTCCAGCCGGTCGCTGACGTCATCCAGCAGGTGCGCGTTGCGCTCGGAGACAAAGAGCCAGCGCGCGTCGCAGTCGTTGATCATCAGCGCCAGGGCGTCACCACTGGCCATACCTGACAGCGGCACCATACAGCCACCGGCGACCAGCGTGCCGAGATACAGCGCGACGTAATCCATGCTGTTCTCGGACAGGCCGGCGACGGTGTCTCCGGTTTCCAGACCCTGGTTACGCAGTCGGTTGGCAATCCGGTTGACCCGGCTCAGCAGTTGATGCCAGCTGAGCTCGCGGTCGCCGTCAAACAGGGCCGGTTTGTCGGGCTGGGTGTCGGCGTATTGCTGAATGGTGTGGCCAATGGCTTCGATCGGCTCGTCGGGATTGATCGGTGCATAGACCGGCATTTTCTGCAGGGATTCTTTCATTTTACAGCCTATGATGCTTGTTGTGTTTTGACTGGTGAAATTTATTTCCGATTATATTGACTCAAAACTGGAAGGCATGACAAATTAAATGGTGTAGACGGCTCTGAACGATGTCTATCCCGGTTGACCAGACGGGGCAGATCCGGCGCACACCGGGGGCGGCCGCCGGCACGCCCCGTCTGCCGGGGCGGACGGGTGTCCGGGCCGTTGGTATTTCCAGTCGCATGCCGGCTGACATAATGAATGACAAAAAGGAGCATCGGCATGATGCGATTTAGCGAACGGGTTGCCGTGGTCACGGGAGCCGGCAGTGGTATTGGTCGGGCGACCGCCCTGCGCTTCGCCCGTGAAGGCGCCAGCGTGATCATGGTCGACCAGTCCGAAGGCGGTCTGGTGCAGACGGAGGGCCTGATGCCCGCCAATGCTGATTATCTGCGCAAAGTGATGGATGTCTCCGACGAGGCCCAGGTGAAGGCGCTGGTGGACGAGGTTATCCAGCGCTACGGGCAGATCGACGTGCTCTGTAACAACGCCGGCATTTCCGGCAACCACAACCCCATCACCGAACAGGACCGCGCCATGTGGGATCAGGTGCTGGGCGTCAACCTGATCGGCCCGATGCTGCTGATCAAGCATGTCGCGCCGCACATGCAGGCGCGCCGTCAGGGTGCGATCGTCAACACCGCGTCGGTGGCCGGTATCCGCTCCGGTGCCGGTGGCAACGCCTACAGTGCCTCCAAGGCCGGCGTGATCAATCTGACGATGACAACCGCCTGTGATCTGGGTGGCTACAATGTGCGGGTCAATGCCGTGTGTCCGGGGCTGATCGAGACCGGCATGACCCAGCCCATTTTTGACTACGCCCGGGCCAATGAAAAAGCCCATAAACTGGGGTCCCGCTGCGAGCTGCGCCGTTACGGAGCACCGGAGGAAATCGCCGCGGCGATCCTGTTCCTGGCCAGCGATGACGCCAGCTACATCACCGGGCAGGCGCTGCCCGTGGACGGCGGCAATACCGCATCCTTGAATCTGCCGGGGATGAAAGTGTAATGACCGATGTGAACACCGAGACGGGTCAGTCGCTGTCGATCAGTGGCGGCCGGGATCTGCCCGGCTTTCATAACCTGCTGGGCTATCGGCAAGTGTCCTGGGAACAGGACGAAGCGGTCATTGAACTGGAACTCAAGCCGGAACATCTGAACCTGGGTGGGGTCATTCATGGCGGCGTGCTGTCCTCGTTGCTGGACATCGTGCTGGCCGAGGCCGGTACCTATTGCCCGTATCCGGGACGGATGCGCAAAGCCATTACCCTGACGCTGACCACCACGTTTACCGGCCAGTGTTCAAAGGGCGTGATCACGGTCACCGGTCGCAAGCGCGCCGGTGGCACGCGAATTTTCAACAGTACCGGTGAAGTACGGGATGACCAGGGCAACCTGCTGGCCATCGCCGAAGGTACCTTCCGGATTCGTTCCGGCAGCGAAAAACCCGAAGGCGTCCCGATCTGAGGCGCTTCCTTTATAAGGCGCGCGTTCCTGACCGGAACAGCGCGTCAAATCGATTATCAGCAAGAGGCACACACCATGTTTGAACTGTCGGACAAAGCCAAGAAGCTACAGCAGCAGCTGATCGAATTCATGGACCAGTACGTCTACCCGAACGAGCACGTCTACCACGAGCAGATTGAGCAGGCGGAGAATCGCTGGGCGCCCACCGCGATTATGGAAGAGCTCAAGGTCAAGGCCAAGGCTGCCGGTCTGTGGAACCTGTTCCTGCCGGAGAGCGAATTCGGTGCCGGCCTGACCAACTTCGAATACGCCCATCTGTGCGAAATTATGGGCCGCTCCCACATGGCTCCGGAAGTGTTCAACTGCGCTGCACCGGACACCGGCAACATGGAGGTCATCACCCGTTACGGCACCAAAGAGCACCAGGAAAAGTGGCTCAAACCGTTGCTGGCGGGTGAAATCCGCTCCTGTTTCTCAATGACCGAGCCGGACGTGGCGTCCTCCGATGCCACCAATATCGCCTGCGAAATCCGTCGCGAAGGCGATGAGTATGTGATCAACGGTCGCAAGTGGTGGTCCTCAGGTGCCATGACCACAACCTCAAAGATCGCGATTGTC
>JAWVWU010000423.1:0-2868 GCA_033723595.1 Marinobacter sp.
ACAGTTCGCGGTCTGATGGCCTTGGGCTTTTTGTGCCTGTCATCAATCGCGGCTGCCTGCAATTTCTCCCCGAACGTGTTCTCAAATCTCGACTATGGATTGTACTGGTATGGCTACAGCGACAGCTGCGAGAAAGCCATCCCGGGGCAAGCAAATCCCTATTTCAACCCAGATCACAAGACCGTCATCTATATTCACGGCTGGCAGAATGGCAGCACGCCGAACCTGACACGTGAAACCTTCAACGCCTCCGCCAACGGCGGTCCGGATATGCCCCTGGCCGACTACTGGATCAGCAAAGGCTATAACGTCGGCATTCTGTACTGGAACCAGTTTGCGGACGAGTCGGAGGTAAAGGATGCCGAAGCCAAGATCTGGTCGACACAAGGGCCGAAAGGCATGCGCTGGCGCGACAGTTCTGGCAATTATCACAGCGGACCCGGCAAAAGCGTGACCCAGCTGCTGTATGAAGCATTCAGGGACAATATGCAGGGCTATAACGGCAGCTATATTCGCATAGCCGGCCACTCCCTGGGCAATCAACTGGCGGTTACGTTGACCAAAAAAATCTACGATGAAGCAGACGCCGGACACATTGCCCAAAACCTCAAGCCCCAGCGTGTTGCCCTGCTGGATCCCTTCTACTCCAATTATGCCAAGAGCTATCTCAACAACCAGTGGACCGGAGAAGTGGCTCGTAATGACGTGGCAGATCTCAAATCACGGGGGCTAATTGTCGAGGCCTACCGCAGCTCTTCCGTGAGCAGCACCTACCTGGTTGGCGATGAAAACAAAGGGCTTCTCAACATGGCCGCTTTCAGCCAGCTAAAGCCCTGGTACTTCGCTTCCTGGCAGCAGGCCGAGAAACACATTTCGGCACGCTGGTGGTATTTCTGGTCATTCGCATTTGCGCCGCCACCCATTGACGGCAGCAACTCAGCCGGCGAATCAGCCAGTACCGGAGATAACCGCATCAAACAGTTGATGAACGGGAATCAGGGCCTGCAACAAAACAGTTACGGCGGCGGCGCCTACACCAAGTCGCCGGACGATGACTCCTTCCATTACACCAACCGTCTCTGACGAGCTGACTCACGCGGGTTGTTGGTTGCAACCCGCCTTCCCTCCACCATCGGACATTGGCAGCTCACGTTGCGCCAATCGCCTTTTTTGCGCCACGCCAGGCGCGCAATACCGTTTGCGCCGAGTCGACGACGCCTCAAACTGATTCCGCAAACCCACCCCTGGAACGGCTAATTGATCCAAGAAGCTTGTAGCCTGCCCCGTGACCATTAGAATACGGGGTTCAGAACCGGACAGGATCCAGCCATGACAGAACAGCACGCGCCTCAAGACAGCACCGATCAGCCGCAATCGGCAGCGCCGGCGGATGACACCACCGACTTCGGTTTCCGCAAGGTGTCCCGCAGCCAGAAAGCCGGGCAGGTCGCGGAGGTGTTCCACTCGGTCGCCGGCAAATACGATCTGATGAACGACCTGATGTCCATGGGTATTCACCGGCTGTGGAAGCGCTTTACCATCGAGCTCAGCGGCGTAAGGCCGGGGCATCGGGTGCTGGACATTGCCGGCGGTACCGGCGACCTGACCATGAAATTCTCGGACCTTGTTGGCCCCACCGGGCAGGTGGTGCTGGCCGATATCAACGCATCCATGCTTGAGGTGGGCCGTGGGCGGCTGATTGACCGTGGCTACGCCGGCAACATCGAGTACGTCCAGGCCGACGCCGAACACCTGCCGTTTCCGGACAACAGTTTCAATGCGGTCAGCATCGCCTTTGGCCTGCGCAACGTGACCGACAAGGATCAGGCCCTGCGGGATATGACGCGGGTGCTGAAACCCGGCGGCAAACTGATGGTGCTGGAATTTTCCAAGCCCACCAACCCGCTGCTGAGCAAGGCCTACGACCTTTACTCCTTTAACGCCCTGCCCCTGATGGGCCAGTTGATTGCGGGCGATTCTGGCAGCTATCAGTACCTGGCCGAGTCGATCCGTATGCACCCGGACCAGCAAACCCTCAAGGCCATGATGGAAAACGCCGGCCTGGTTAACTGCAAGTATCACAACATGACCGGTGGTGTAGTGGCCCTGCACGTGGGAATCAAACCCTGATGTGGCCGGGGCCAACGCTCCAGGCTGCCATCAGCCGGTCCATTGAAAGTGCCCTGAACCGGTCGCTGGCTCTTGATCCGGCAGGACGGGAGGCGCTGTTAACGGCGCTGTCCGGCCCGGTTCAGTTCAGTGTCACCGCACCCGCCGCCCTGACGCTCACACTGCAACGCAGCGGTGATCGGGTGCGTGTGGGCAGTACCCGGCTGGACAACCCGGCACTGGAACTGTCGGGGTCCGCCATGGCCTTTGCAGCCCTGGCCCTGAAAGATCAGCGAGTATTCAGCGATCAGCGGCTGCGGGTTGAGGGCGACTCCGGTCTCGCCCACCAGTTCCAGCGCGCTCTGGACCAGCTCAGCCCGGACTGGGAAGCGGCGCTGGCGGAGGTCATCGGCGATGTGCCGGCTCACTTCATCGGTCAGCGGCTGCGGTCAGCGGTGAGCTGGGGCCATGATGCCTCGGCGGCACTGCAGGCCAATCTCGACGAGTACCTGCACGAAGAGAGCCGCACCCTGCCGGGTCGCCAGGAGCTGGAAGCGACCTTTGAGGACATCGACGCCCTGAGCCTTCGGATTGAGCGCCTCGCGGCACGGATCGAACGACTGCGCGCCGGGCCAGGACGCTCCCGGACCGATGACACCGACTCACCGGAGCAACCGTGATACGACTTCAGCGCCTGTTTCGCATTGCCTGGGTATTCTGCAAATACCGGCTTGATCTGTTGATCAGGCTCGCCGAACT
>JAWVWU010000424.1:0-2858 GCA_033723595.1 Marinobacter sp.
CGGCCCGCTGCCCACCCTGGGGCGGCCTGAATCGCGACTGATGCCGAACGCAGTGTAACATAACGCAAGCACTGCCATACTGGTAGCGGGGCGCTGGTGCCGCCCCGCCCGGGCCTGCACTATTGTGGTTCAACGCCTGGGGCAATGCGCTATAATGGCGCGCACCAACGGTCCACTTTGGACCTTAAAGCTATCAAGCTATTGTTTTAAAGATATTTTTTTGCGTTGGCACACCCGATGCTTTAAGCCTCGTACGCAATCCGCACAATTGGTGTGCGAGGTGGCAGGCATCCCGAACTCAATACCGGCATCCGATGATCAGATGTATTGAGGCGGCTTTACCAAGGAGAAACCAATGAAACTTGTGACAGCGATCATCAAGCCTTTCAAATTGGATGATGTCCGAGAGGCACTATCCGAGATTGGCGTTCAAGGCGTGACGGTTACCGAAGTCAAGGGCTTCGGTCGGCAAAAGGGGCATACCGAGCTCTATCGGGGCGCCGAGTATGTGGTGGATTTTCTGCCCAAGGTCAAAGTGGAAGTTGCCATTGGTGACAACCTGCTCGACCAGGTCATCGAGTCGATTACCAAGGCCGCTAATACCGGCAAGATTGGTGACGGCAAGATTTTCGTGACAGAACTGGAACAGGCGATTCGTATCCGAACCGGGGAAACCGGCGAAGAAGCGGTGTAATCGTCGACTGACTTCAGTCTGGCCAGCGCAAAAAACCTTTAACCGGAAAAAGCCTCGTGCGGAGGGCTTCTTATGGAAAACAATATTTTCGAATTGCAGTACGCGATGGATACGTTTTATTTCCTCGTGATGGGCGCCTTGGTTATGTGGATGGCAGCAGGCTTTGCCATGCTCGAATCCGGCCTGGTGCGATCCAAGAACACCACTGAAATCCTGACCAAAAACGTCGCGCTCTATGCCGTCGCCTGCATCATGTACATGGTGTGTGGTTACGCCATTATGTACGCGGGAACCCCGTTCCTGTCGGGCATGGGCGACATCGACAAAGCCGGCATTCTGAAAGATTTTGCAGCACGCGACGGCGGTTTCGATGGCGGCTCCATCTATTCCGGCGCTTCCGACTTCTTCTTCCAGGTTGTGTTCGTTGCAACCGCGATGTCCATCGTCTCCGGCGCCGTCGCCGAGCGTATGAAACTGTGGGTCTTCCTGGGCTTCGCGGTGGCCATGACCGGCTTCATCTATCCGATGGAAGGCTCCTGGACCTGGGGCGGCTCGTCCGTCTTCGGCATGTATACGCTGGGCGACCTCGGCTTCAGTGACTTCGCCGGCTCCGGCATCGTTCACATGGCCGGTGCGGCTGCCGCTCTGGCTGGCGTACTCCTGCTGGGCGCCCGTAAAGGCAAGTACGGCCCGAACGGCGAAATCCGCGCCTTCCCGGGTGCCAATCTGCCGCTGGCGGCCCTCGGTACCTTCATCCTGTGGCTGGGCTGGTTCGGCTTCAACGGTGGTTCGGTTCTTAAGCTGGGCGATATCGCCAGTGCCCACTCGGTTGCCATGGTCTTCCTGAACACCAATGCGGCCGCGGCCGGCGGCGGTGTGGCAGCCCTGATCACAGCCCGTCTGATGTTCGGCAAGGCCGACCTGACCATGCTGCTCAACGGTGCTCTCGCCGGCCTGGTTGTCATCACGGCTGAACCGTCCACCCCGAGCGCTCTGGAAGCCACTATTTTCGGTGCTCTCGGCGGCGTGCTGGTGGTCTTCAGCATCGTGACCGTTGACAAGATCCGTATCGACGATCCGGTCGGCGCGATCTCGGTACACGGCGTATGCGGCCTGCTGGGTCTGCTGCTGGTACCGGTCACCAACGGCGATGTCAGCTTCTCTGGCCAGATCATCGGCGCTCTCACCATCTTCATCTGGGTCTTCGTTGTGAGCCTGATTGTCTGGGCGATCCTCAAGGCAGTCTTTGGTCTGCGGGTGACCGAAGAGGAAGAGTACGAAGGTGTGGACCTGTCCGAATGTGGCATGGAAGCCTACCCGGAGTTTGTCAGCGGCAAGTAAGCTGACAGCACGGCAAAACAAAAGGCGCCCCTCGGGGCGCCTTTTTTATGGCCAGTGTGCCGTCCGCCTGAGCGACTCAATCTGACAGCAGGTCAACCATAAATTGCGGCTGGGCGAGCGCCGCCTTGTGGATCGCCTCGTTGTAGTAGCGGGTCACAAACGGACGCTCAGCCGCATCCGCCTCCCGGAAATACCGCAGCGGCTTGTCCTTGCCACCGAGCGTGCAGCTCCACCAACCGGTCGGATAAACCGGCTGGGGGAACGGCAATGTGTGAACATGATCAAACCCGGCTTTCTTCATATCCTGATGGATGGTCTTGATGATCGTATCCGCGTGCAGCAAAGGCGATTCACTCTGCTGCACAACAATGCCCCCGTCGCGCAACGCAAGCAGGCAGTCACGGTAAAAATCCGTGGCAAAAAGGCCTTCCGCGGGCCCGACCGGGTCGGTGCTGTCGACGATGATCAAATCGACGCTGTTTGGTGCCCGATCCCGGATCCACTGAATGCCATCACCGAAAAAGAAGTTGGCACGGGGATCCTCGTTCGATTCGCACAGATCCGGGAAGTACTTTTCAGAGTTGCGGGTTACCCGCTCATCGATCTCGACCTGCCAGGCCTCCTCGACTCCGGGGTGTCGCAGAACTTCACGCAGGGTCCCGCAATCGCCACCCCCGATAACCACCACATTTTTCGGATTCTTGTGCGTGAACAGCGCCGGGTGCGTCATCATCTCATGGTAGAGAAAGTTATCCCGGGCAGTCAGCATGACGCAGCCATCCAGCACCATCAGATTACCGAAGGTCTCTGTTTCGTAGATTTC
>JAWVWU010000425.1:0-2857 GCA_033723595.1 Marinobacter sp.
CCGGGCAGGCCGCGCTGCAGGCGCTGGCCAGCTGGCGCGAGACTGAGTGCCGACTTCGCGACCGGCCTCGAAACCGCGTCTTGTCGGATGCCCTGTTGATTGCAATCGCTGATCGGCTGCCGACCAGTGTGCCGGAACTGGCGGCGATCCGTGATCTGCCGCCCGTGGTGGTGCGGCGTTATGGCGAATTGATATTGCAGCAGGTTGAAGAGGGGCGGTCGCGGCAGCAACCGAGTCTGGGACTGGTGGATTCCCCGCTTTCCCGGGAGGAGCAGGGCCTGTACAAGCAGGTCAAGCGAGCGCTGGCGGGTGTTGCCGAACAACACGATGTACCGATCGAGATTCTCTCGCCCCGACGCCGACTGGAAGCCATCATCCGGGACCGCGGCCAGGCCGATAATGACGCTCTGGCCACACTGCTTGAGGGATGGCGTGGCGATCTGATTGGCCCCTCCCGAGACACAATCCAGGCCGTACTGGCCGCCTGACTGGAACCCCCTGATAGCATGACCGATAGACAGTTCGTTTCCGTTTTTCGTAGCAGCAAGAGCAGTGATACCTATCTGTACGTCCGGCGAAACCAGCCCTGGGCCGAGTTGCCTGAGGCGCTGCGTGGTGTTTTCGGCGAGCCGGTTCATACCATGGATTTGCTGCTGACCCCCGACCGGACCCTCGCACGCGCGTCGGGTGAGCAGGTGCTGGCGGCCATTGAGTCCCAGGACTTCTTTTTGCAAATGCCCGAAAAACTCGATAGTTACCTCGTAGAGTTCAAGCAAAAAATAAAAAAGGATGCCCGGTGATTGCGCAGATTCCTTTCTGGCAGCGCAAGCGTCTGGATGAGATGACGCCGGCCGAATGGGAGTCATTATGCGATGGCTGCGGTAAATGCTGCCTGGCGAAGCTGGAAGATGAAGACACCGGTGATGTCTACTACACCGATCTGGTCTGTCGTTTCATGGATCAGGACACCTGTCAGTGCACGGTGTACGACACCCGCCTGGACAAAGTCCCCGAGTGCATCGTGCTCACCCCGGAGACGCTGTCCGACTACCATTGGCTGCCCTACACCTGTGCGTACCGAACGCTTGCCGAAGGCCGTCCTCTGGCCGACTGGCACCCGTTGCGATCCGGTGATCCGGAGACCGTGCACGAAGCGGGCGTGTCGGTGCGACACCGGGTGATATCCGAGGGCGACGTCGCGCAAGCTGACTGGGAAGAACACATCATTCACTGGATCATATAGAGCAGGGTTCGTTAACCATGGATTTAGAATCTCAACTGGCTTATGGCATCTTCTGGGCCCTTTACGTCGTGGCGTTTGTCGTCTTCTTTTACATGATGACGCGTCTGTTCCGGATATTTCCCTATCCGGTGAAGACGTTTCTGCAGGCGGCGTTGATGGTGGTTTTTCTGACCCCGGTGTCATCGTCCGAGGCGGTTAACTGGTGGATCCCCGCCTGGTTGCACGGGGGCTACGAAGCCGTTCTGGGCGATGCCAACCAGGCCGCAAGAGCGTTTTTCAACATGGGTCTGGCGGCGCTGGCTATGCTGCTGGTGTGGATCCTCGATCTGATTCGGTACCGGCTGGCGCGTAAATAACGTCATGCGCCAGCTCGGGCCGTACCCATCGGGGTTCATCATAAAGGAGTGTCAATGAACAGTTTGCTACGCGGTGGTTTGGGTGTCTGTCTGGCGTTGGTGACAATCGTTGCGCAGGCGGCACCGGATGTTCCCCGGCTGCAGGCACCGGCGGACGTGCGGGTGATTGTCGATATTTCCGGCAGCATGAAGCAGAACGACCCTGATAACCTCCGGCAGCCCGCCATACGCCTGCTGGCCAGGATGTTACCTGAAGGCTCGACCGCCGGGGTGTGGACCTTCGGTGAGTACGTCAACATGCTGGTGCCCCATGGCAAGGTCGACAAGGCCTGGCGTGACCTGGCCATCAAACAGTCGTCGAAGATCAATTCCGTGGCGTTGCGAACCAACCTCGGCCGGGCCATGAAAGTGGCCAGCGATACCTTCTACAGTGGCGGCGACCTGAGCCACACCCATTTCATTCTGCTGACCGACGGCAAGGTCGATATTTCGGCGGATGAGGCCGTAAACGAAGCCGAGCGCAAGCGGGTACTGGGCGAGGTGCTTGACCGCTACAAGAAGCTGGGCGCGACGATCCATACGGTGGCCCTGTCAGACCAGGCCGACCTGGATTTCCTCACGACCCTGGCGACCCGAACCGGTGGCAGTGAAGCTATTGCCAAATCCGCTGACGAGCTGAACCTCGCCTTTTTACACGCCCTGAATGCCGCAGTGCCCCAGGAACAGATACCGATACGGGACAACGGGTTTCTGGTCGACAGCGGCGTCAGCGAGTTCACGGTACTGGTGTTTCCCGGAAAGACGGATACCCCCTTGGCGCTGAAGGACCCGGATGGCAACCCCATGACCTTTGACCAGCATCCGGATGGCGTGCGCTGGGTCCATGAATCCAGTTATGACCTGATAACCGTGGATGGCCCGACCGCCGGTGGCTGGACGATTGACGGCACTCTGGGCGCGGGCAGCCGGGTCACGGTGGTCAGTGATCTCAAGATGGTCGTCAGTCCGCTGCCCGCGCAATTCTACCGGGGCGATTCTGTTGACGTGGCGGCGACCTTCTACGACGGCAAGAACCGTATAACCGATCCCGATTTCCTGTCAGTGATCACGGTCAGCCTGTCGCTGACAACCCAGGACGGCCGGTCGGGTACCAAGGTGCTCTCGGGTGACAAACCGCCAGCCGATGGCGTTTACCGGGATCAGATCAGCAAATTGACGGAGCCGGGCGATTACACCATCAGGCTGGTCGCCGATGGCA
>JAWVWU010000426.1:0-2855 GCA_033723595.1 Marinobacter sp.
CGCAGCGCCTTGAGCTGCAGGCCAGCACCGACCGTCATCAACCCCATCGGCAGGGCAAGGTTGCTCAGCGGCGTGAGTATGCTGGCAACCATCGGATGGAAGCCCAGCTCAAAGAAGCTCCAGACGGCCCCGATCACCGAGCCGACAATCAACGGGTTGGTCACAATCGCCCGGAACACCGGCCCGAGCCGCACCGGCTCATCGGTCGCCACCAGCGAAAACATCACGATACACAGCAGGTTCAGCAGCGGCACCATGACCGCGATGGCAATGGCCGCCAGCGACAGCCCTTCGTCGCCCAGCAACATGCCACCGGCCGCCAGACCGACGTAGGAATTGAACCGGATGGCGCCCTGGAATACCGACGAGAAAACGGCCCCCGGCCAGCGCCAGAACCACTGCACCACAACCAGCAACAGGGTCATGGCCAGTAACATTGACCCGATCAGCATGGCGACATCGGCGTAGGAAGACGCGGGCAATCGTGCCTGCCCGAGTTTGACAACCAGCATGACCGGAAACAGCACGTAATAGGTGAAGCGCTCTGCCAGCGGCCAGAAATCCCCGCCCGGAAAATTCAGGCGCCTGAAAAAATGCCCGAGCATGATCAGAACAAAAACCGGCAACAGCGCCTGCACCATCAGGGGCATACCCAAACTCCTCGGCCATGGAAGGACAGGCCGTCGGCCGCCCGCAATCAGCAAGCCCCGAAGGATAGCAAAACCGTCGCAGGGCGTCTTTGTGCGTTACGAAGCCTGCGCTGGGACAGGGGCTCTGAGCCCCAACCAGGCCGCGCCCCGAACCCCACTGGAATCGCCATGAACCGCCGGCCTTATCGGCGTTCTGCATTCGCCGCCAAACACATACTCAGGGAGGCGACCCGGCAGTGCTTCATACAGTTGCCCGGCATTGCTCAGCCCTCCACCCAGCACGATGAGGTCAGGGTCGAGCACATTGATCACGGCCGCCAGGCCGCGGGCCAGGTGTTCGAGGTAACGGTTCACGGTCGTTGACGCTTCAGGATCACCTGCGCTTGCCAGATCAACGAGTCGCCGGGCTGGATGGTTCTCGCCAGTCATCAGCCGGTGGGTGAACGACAGGCCCGTTCCCGACAGGAACGTTTCGTTACAGCCATAGCGACCGCAGAAGCACGGACGCTCTGCCAGTTCAGCCTGCGACGTCCAGGGTAACGGGTTATGCCCCCACTCACCGGCGACGCCGTTGAGGCCGGTGATCACCTGACCATTGACACTGATACCGGCGCCACAGCCGGTGCCCAGAATGACGGCAAGCACGACCGGGAGGCCGACCCCGGCACCATCAGCGGCTTCGGAGAGCGCGAGACAGTTGGCATCGTTGGTCAGGGTGACCGGCCTCCGGAGCAATTCACTCAGGTCTGCCTGCATCGGCTGACCGTTGATCCAGGTGGAGTTGCCGTTCTTGACCCTGCCTGTGATCGCGGACACGCTGCCAGGAATCGCCACGCCCACCGGCAGACCGCTCGCGCCAGCCTGCGTCTCGGCGTCCCTGACGAGGGCAGCCACTGTCTCCAGCGTACCTCGGTAATCGCCGGCGGGCGTGGGCACCCGTTTTCTGAAATATTCCCTGCTGTGGGTGTCCATCAGGATCACTTCCGTCTTGGTTCCCCCCAGATCGATACCAATCAGCCTGTCGCCGTGCATTCAAGCCCCCGTTCATAGCGTGCTTTCGCGGCTTTCCGCGCGTCACACCAACATACGAAATTCGCGACGCGAAAGGAATTGGCCGTCGTCGTTTGACGTCTTTGGACCGGCAGCCATCCGGTGGTCAGCCGGTCTGGCTGCGATTGACCGATACTTTCGCCAAAGCCCTACGGAAACACACCGGCCAACCCTGTTAAACTATGGCGCCAAACGCAGACGGTTTACGCTGCATGGCACACACCAGAGTCGACAACGGGTAGAAGAAATGCCATTTCTCGATGCCGCAAACACCAGTCCTGAGCCTTCCCGCCGCTTCTGCGTGGCCCCGATGATGGACTGGACCACGCCGCATTACCGCTACATGGCGCGTCAACTGAGCCGCCATGCGCTGCTGTATACCGAAATGGTGACCACCGGCGCGCTGATTCACGGAGATACCGCCCGGTTTCTCCGGCATGATCCGGCGGAGTATCCACTGGCGTTGCAGTTGGGTGGCAGCCACGCTGGCGAACTGGCCGAGTGTGCGGCGCTGGCAGAACACTATGGCTTCAGCGAAGTGAACCTGAACGTGGGCTGCCCCAGCGACCGGGTGCAGAATAACCTGATCGGTGCCTGCCTGATGGGCCACCCGGCTACGGTAGCCGAGGGTGTGCGCGCAATGAAGGGCGCTACCGATCTGCCGGTCACCGTCAAGCATCGGATCGGCATTGATGGTCGTGAAAGCTGGGAAGACCTCTGCAACTTCATTGAGACGGTCGCCGCCGCCGGCTGCCGAACGTTTATCGTTCATGCCCGGATTGCGGTGCTTAACGGACTCAGCCCCAAGGAAAACCGGGATATCCCGCCCCTGAAATACGACTGGGTCTACCAGCTCAAGGCTCGCTACCCGGAGCTTGAGATCATTATCAACGGCGGCATCAAGACCTTTGAGGACTGTGACCGACATCTGCTGAGTACAGACGGCGTGATGCTTGGCCGGGAGGCCTATCACAATCCCTGGTTGCTTGCCGGCGTGGACGAATACGTGTTCGGCGAAGAGCCCTCCACGCTCACCCGTCATGAGGTGCTGCGCAGCATGTTCCCGTTCATTCAGGCTGAGCTGGACCGTGGCGTTTACCTCGGGCACATCAGCCGGCACCTGCTGGGTCTGTTCCATGGCTGTAAAGGTGGCCG
>JAWVWU010000427.1:0-2842 GCA_033723595.1 Marinobacter sp.
GCGATAGAAGGCGTCAAAAATGTGGGGCAGGTCGTCGTCCGGAATGCCGGGGCCGTTGTCACTGACCCGGACGGTCAGCGCGGTTTGGTCAGACTGCATGGTCAGGCTGACCTGGCCTCCTTCGGGCGTATAGGCGATCGCGTTGGTAATCAGGTTATCCAGCACCCGCTCCGTCATACCCAGATCACCGTAGGCCAGAGGCTGACTCCGGTCTCCTCCGACACTCAGGCTGACGCTTTTCCGGGCCGCTTCCGGCTGGTGTTTCTGGCAGACATCGTGAACCAGCTCCGCCGGCGCAAACGGTTCCGGTTGCGGCTCTTTTTCCGACGCCTCCAGGGCCGCCAGCTCAAACAACTCGTCTACCAGTCGGCTCAGCCGCCGGCCTTCAGTCAGCGCGATGTCCAGAAACCGCGCCTGCTGCTCCGGGCTGAGCGTCGCCTGCTTCAGTCGCAGGCTTTCCACGTAGCCCTGCATCGAGGCCAGTGGCGTGCGCAGATCGTGGGAGACCTGGGCGACCAGACGACGTCTCAGGGCGTCTTTCTCCTGCAGCTGTTCGATCTGGCTGGCAATGCGCCGGGCCATGCGATCAAAGGTCACGCCCAGGTAATCAATCTCATCACGCACCACCGGGCGGGACTGCTGCCAGGTTTCGGGCAGGCCGTGGCGCATGCCGCCGGTTTCAAACGCTTCCATCAACTTGGTCAGCCGGGTGAGACGGCGGGTCAGCAGCCGGAACACGGCGAGCCCGGCCAGCATCCCGACGATCAGACTCAGGGCGACGGTCCAGGCGCTCATTTCAATAAAATGGCCGGTGCGGGCCATCAGTTCAGCGGAATCGTACTCCTCGCCCCGCAGGACCACGTACAGATAGCCCTGAACGTTGTCCGCCGATGGAATCGGCGTCACCGAAAAAACTTTCCGGCGCTCATAGCTGCGCGGATCATCCCCGAGTATCGGGTACATGGACTGGTCGGCCAACAGCGCCTTGATCGGCTTGAGCGATACCCGTTTGCGCTTGATCTTGTCGGGATCGGCGGAATAGGACAGGATGCGACCCTCGGTATCGAGCAGGTAGATTTCGATACTGGGATTGATGGTCATGTACAGCGAGAACAGCTCTTTCAACGCCTGCTGGTCAAGTTGACCCTCGGAAATCAGGTTTCGGTCCGACACCAGCTTGCGGGCCAGGTCACGGTTGAGGGCCTGATTGACCGACGCGTTGTACTCACGCAGGGTGTAGACGCTGATCACCGAGTACACCAGACCCACGGTCACCAGCAACACGAACAGACCCAGCGCCAGGCGGGTATAGAGCGTTTTCAGCATGCGTCAGTCCCGAAATCGATAACCCACACCCCAGACCGTCTGGATGAAATGCGGGTTGGCCAGGTCCGGCTCAATTTTGCCGCGCAGGCGATTGATGTGGGTGTTGACCGTGTGTTCGTACCCTTCGTGGTTGTATCCCCAGACCGCGTCCAGCAGTTGCATGCGACTGAACACCCGCCCCGGATGGCTGGCAAAGTGCCACAGCAGATCGAATTCCCGCGCGGTCAGTTCCGCCTCGTCACGCCCCACCTGGACCCGTCGGCGAACCGGGTCAATCACCAGCCCGTCGCACTCGATGACGGCCTGCTCCTGCGCCGCTGCAGGCCGGGCGGCCATGGCGTCGACCCGCCGGAACAGGGCTTTGACCCGGGCCGCCAGTTCGGCGACGCTGAATGGTTTGGTCAGGTAGTCATCAGCCCCCATTTCCAGACCCAGTACCCGGTCAAGCTCTGTGCTCTTGGCCGTCAGCATCAACACCGGCACGTAGCCGGTACCGGCCCGGATTTCCCGGCACACGGCCAGGCCGTCCAGCCCGGGCAACATCAGGTCCAGGATCACCAGATCGATACCGCCCTCACGGTAGCGCGCCAGCCCGGTGTCGCCACGGTTCTCAACCAGTGCCCGACAGCCCAGGTCCTCAACGTGCATCTGCACCAGTTGCGCGATGCCCGGGTTGTCTTCCACGATCAGAACCGTCCGGGTCATTGTCTGATTTGCCCCCGCTGTACGATAAGTGAGTTAACCGGCCGGTCTGCGCCCTGCACGTCAGATACGCACAGCGCAGACCCGCCTGGCTGACCTGTTACTTCATACTGTCCGAACCGGTGTGCCCCATTGAGTCCTTGTCTGACTCATCGGACATCATGCCACCGTCCATTTCCTGACCGGATTGCATGGTTTTACCGGATGTCATGGATTCCTCAGCCATGGCATCTGACGACGCACTCTCATGGCCCATGGCGTCGTTTTTCATACCATGGCCCGCGTCGCTTTTCATGGTGTCCGTGGTCATGGCTGAATCCGACATGGCATCGTGCTTCATGCTGTCGCTGCTGCCCATATCACCTGCCTGGGCCAGCCCCGCACTCCAGAGACCCGCCATCATCAGTGTGGCACACGCTGTACGTTTCATCGCTGACATCATCACAATCTCTCCGTGTTCATCCATTACCTGCGATGTGCAGGCTTCACGACACAGCCTGACGGGTTCAGCTCACGGGCGAATCACGGACGCTTAAAGAGTGTATCCCGGAAAGATCACAGAAAGGTCACGGGATGACGCCGCAGGTCTCCGGGAGGGTCTGCGGCGCATCAGAACTCGTGACTGTGCGTTGAGGTCGGAGCCGGATGTCCGGCTGTCCAGCCGGGGCCAAACGTGGTTCAGAGCAGGTTGTAGACGAACACCACGGCCACCGCCAACGGGGTGACAACCCGCAGCAGGCTCAGCCAGGTCCGGAACCCGGCAGGCGTCATTTGCAGGTCGTCCTCAAGGGCGCGACGACTCACCGCCCAGCCC
>JAWVWU010000428.1:0-2840 GCA_033723595.1 Marinobacter sp.
GTTGAGCAGCGTCAACGCCTGTGCGTGGCCACCCACCAGGTGCTGAATCTGGTTCAGGCTCTGCTCCCACTGGGGGTCGCCGGGACTGGTGTTGGCAACCATCGGCACCCGGTGATGCGCCCCCATGCGTTCCAGCGCGATGACCAGCATCGAGATGCCGACGCCGCCGCCGAGGTTGCGCATGAACGCCAGCATGGACGACGCCTGGTTGTTGGCGGATTCCGGCAGGCCCACGTAAGCCATCGTGGTGATCGGAATGAACAGGAACGCAATGCCCACCGTTTGCCAGGCCCGGAACAGGGCCAGGGTGTACATGTCCACCTGCGTGGTGAAACTGCCCATCGCCCAGAGCGCAGAGCCGGACACGATCAGTCCGAACGTGATCAGTTTTCGCAGGTCCACCTTGCCGGCCAGTTTGCCGACAATCGGCATCATTGCCATGATCGCGAACCCGCCCGGGGAGATCACCAGCCCGGCGTCGAGCGCGGTGTAATGCAATAGCGACTGCATGAACAGCGGCAACAGTGCCGTCGAGCCGAGCAGCACCATGCCCAGAACAAACATCATCAGATTCGACACCGCGTAGTTGCGATAGCGATAGAGATGGAGGTCCACGATGGGCTTGTCCTGGTCGAGCGCCCTGACGATGTAGGTGAGCAGGGCAACGGTGGCCACGCCTGCGAGCACGCGAATTTCGACCGAACTGAACCAGTCCTGCGGCTGGCCCCGGTCGAGCAGCCACTGCAGGCTGCCCAGGCCCAGGGCAATCAGTCCGAAGCCCAGGTAGTCGATGCGGGTCCGGTGGGCCGGTTTTTCATCCTCTGTAATAAACGTGCGAATCAGCGTAATCAGCAGAATGCCGACCGGCACGTTGATCAGGAAAATCCAGTGCCAACTGAACTGGTCGGTGATCCAGCCGCCCAGTGTCGGACCAATGGCCGGTGCAGCCACCACCGCAATGCCATAGACGGCGAACGCCATCGCCCGTTTGGCAGGGGGGAAAGCGTCCGCGAGTATCGCCTGTGAAACCGGTTGCAAGGCACCGCCGGCAAGGCCCTGAATCGCCCGGAAGAGAATCAGCGATGCCAGGTTCGGCGCCAGGCCGCAAGCCAGCGAGGCCAGGCTGAACCCTGCGATGCAGCCAATAAAAAACCGGGTGCGGCCGAAGTATTCAGACAGCCAGCCGGCAATGGGCAGGGCGATGGCGTTGGTCACCAGGTAGGACGTGAGCACCCAGGTTGCTTCGTCTGGCCCGGCTGCGAGGCTGCCGGCGATGTTCTGCAACGACACGTTGGCAATGGAGATGTCGAGCACCTCCATAAAGGCCGCCAGGGCAACAATCGGCGCGATAAACCAGGGGTTTATCTGACGTTTTGCCCGCTGTGATTCATTGGCGATGGCTTCGGCCATGGTGGGTTATCGGCTCTCGTCGGCGCTGTCGAGATACACCGTTGGCACGACCGACATGCCAGGCCAGAGCTGCACACCGTCCGGAACCGAATCGATCTGGATGCGAACCGGCAGCCGTTGCACCACTTTGACGAAGTTGCCCGTTGCGTTTTCCGGCGGCAGCAGGGCAAAGCGCGATCCGGTCCCGGGCTGGAACGACACCACGTGGCCGCTGAGACTGACGTCCGGATAGGCGTCAACCGCCAGGTCCACCCGGTCACCAACGTGCATGTCGCCGAGCTGGGTTTCCTTGAAGTTGGCTTTGACCCAGGGCGCGCCCGAGACCAGGATGGCCAGCGTCGAATCCGGGCCGATGTTGCTGCCGGTTTTGGCCTGAATTTCGCCGGTCCAGCCATCCACCGGTGCTTCAATGCGGGTCCACTTCAGATTGAGTTGCGCCTGGTGCAGGTCCGCCTGGGCCTGTTGCAGCGACGCCTGCGCCTGCCCAACGGCCGCATCAAGTACCTCAAGCCGCTGCGTCGACGCATTAACAACCGCCTGTTTGGCCTGCGCGGATCCCACTTCACGGCGCGCCACCACGATAGCCGCCTCGGTCGCGGCGTGCTCGCTCTGCAAGGTCTGCAGAGACGTGCGGGCATCTTCCAGAGTCTGCTGCGAGACCTGCTGACGTTTGGCCAGTGCCTGATAGCGCTCAACGTTGCGCTGGGCCTGCTCGATCTTGGCGTTCAGAGTGTCCAGCGCCCGCTGCTGCCGAACCACATTGGCATTGGCGACCTCAACGCTGGCCTTTGCGTCCTGTTGCCGTGCCTGCAGGTCGGCTTCAAAAGCCTGTTTCTCGGCCCTGGCGCTGGCCACCGAGGATTCGGCCTGGGCAACCCGGGCGCGGGCCGCTTCCTCGGCGATGCGGAAAGGCGCAGGGTCGATCCGTGCCAGAACGTCGCCAGCCTTGACGGCCTGGTGATCGGTGACGGAGACATCAATCAGTTGGCCGCTGACTTTGGGGCGCAGGTAGATGATATCGCGCTCCACAAAGGCATCGTCCGTGCTTTCTTTACCGAGGTGCCACCACCAGACAGCGATAATCGCAACGGCGGCGAGCAAAAACACCACAAACAGACGTTTCAGGCGGGTGGACATGAGCAGGATCCCATCCATTGCAACTAGGGGCGAGTGTTAATTCAGGGGATTGCTGATGCGATCGGACTTGCCAGCCGGGTTGGCCATGGACTTGATCAACGATTCCCTACTAAACTGAACCGTACAGTTCAGTTTTTGCATTCTAAGCTTAGTAAGCTACGGACTACAAATGTCGTTGGATCCACGCCGTACCGAACACATTCTCAAGTCAGCGGGCCTGGTGTTTCGCCAGGCCGGTTTCGCCGGCGCGTCGATGGAGAGCATCGCACGTCAGGCAGGGGTTTCCAAGGCCA
>JAWVWU010000429.1:0-2833 GCA_033723595.1 Marinobacter sp.
ACCCGGGCTGTGCGGTCGGCGGTTCCCGCTGGCATTCCCGTTACCGCCAAAATCCGGCTCGGCTACGACGACCGGTCCATGGGTGTTGCCTGTGGTGAAGCGCTGGCGGCAGCCGGCGCGGCCGAAATTGTGATCCACGCGCGCAGCAAGGCCGATGGCTATCGTCCGCCCGCCTACTGGGAGGAGATTCGCAAAGTTCGCGAGGCGGTCAGTACACCGGTTATCGCCAACGGCGATATCTGGAGCGTCGAGGACTACTGGCGCTGTCGGGAGGTGACCGGTTGCGACGACGTCATGATCGGGCGTGGCCTGGTGTCACAGCCGGACCTGGCCCGTCAGATCAAGGCCAGCCAGCGGGGCATCACGCTGGCGCCCATGGCGTGGCCCGAGGTGGCCGAGCTGGTTGAAGGCTACGGTCGGGTGCTGCAAACCTACCTCGACGACAAGTACGTGACCGGCCGACTCAAACAGTGGCTGAACTACCTTCGTCGCGGCTTTGCCGAGGCCGAACAGGTCTGGCCGGCCGCCCGCAAACTCCGCGATGCGGACGCCTTTTACCACGCCCTCCGGTCGGCCACGCCCGCCGAGCGCGCCGCCTGATCGAACCAAATCTCCGCCAGCCTGTCTCTAGCCTGTGGTGACCGCCAACGTGGCGTCGGGAACGACACACGAACTGAGAGACATTCCCGCCTGCGCATCGTATTACTGGCGCCCATGAAAAACACCGCGAACCGGGCACAAGGCCGGCTGACGCCATTTTCTGGCAACCGCAGTTGCCGGCCGGGCAGCCGCGGTGACCCAAAATCATAATAAGGAGTTTGGAATGAACGCAAAGCGCTTCTCTGGATGGTTGCTGGCCGCGTTGGCGCTGGCCGGCGCAGGGGTGGCCCAGGCCGCCGGTACCGTGAAAATTACCCCGCTGGGCGGGCAGGACGGTGAGTTCTGCGTGCTCGACCGGGCGATGGTGTTTGAAGACCCGGATGGCACCCGTATTCTCTATGACGCCGGCCGCACCGTTGCCGGGCCGGACGATCCGAGGCTGGGGAAAATCGATGCCGTGCTGCTCTCACACGTACACGGTGATCATCTCGGTGACCGTCGTACCAAAGCGGTGAACGCCGGCGCCTGTGGTAAGCCGGATATGTCGGTCAGTCTCGTGCCGAGCTCCAACACGGTTCAGATTGCCCTGAAGAAAAACGCCAAAATTGTCACCGGCAGTGAGATGGCCAGCTATCTTGGCACCAGTCTCAAGGCTGCTGGCGGCGACCCGGCCAACTCGATGCTGGTTCGCTTCGGCGCCAGCAAACAGATCGGTGGCGTCACGCTGACCACAGTACCGGCGGTTCACAGTAACGGCCTGGCGCCGGAGTTTATCGGTGGCTCCCTCGGGGATTCGCTCAAGGCGGCGGGGGTGAATGCGTATGTCGGTCCGCCGACCGGTTACGTGCTGACGTTCAGTAACGGCCTGGTGGTGTACCTGTCCGGAGATACTGGCATAACCGCCGAGCAGCAGGTCGTGGTGCATGATTACTACGCGGCGAAACTGGTGGTGATGAACATCGGTGATACCTACACCACCGGTCCCACCGAAGCGGCGTATGTCATCAATGACATCATCAAGCCGGCGTCAGTGATTCCGTCCCACGCCAATGAAGAGGCAACACGGGACGGTAAAGTCATCGCCGGTACCCGCACGGAGACCTTTATCAACGCCACGGACGTGCCGGTCCATGTGCCGTTCAGTGGCAAAACCATGGCCTTTGATGCCAATGGCGATTGCACCGATGGATGCGCGATGTAAGCAGCCTGCGAGCTGGCGGGCAGGGCTGGTGTTCCGGTCCTGCCCGGATTGTCCGGGCCGTCACGGCCCGGTTCCGGCTGTTATTTCAGACCCCTTTCAGTTTGGTTTAAGGTTTGCTCGCCAGACTTGGCGGCGCCCGGCAGTGGCTAGCGGCTTTCGCGCATTCCACTTTGGCGATCCGGCTGGCTATACTACGCGCTGTTTTTTGAGAAGTGGCGAGCAACACATTCAATCTGAGGTGGCATGAAACGTTTCTGGCAATCCCTGACCGTGATGAAGAAGTCGACACTGATCGTGCTGGTGTCGGTCTTCCTGATGGTGTTCGATAACCGCGCGTTCTTTTCGAACATCACCGATGTCTACCCTCTGAATCTCGACAACATCGCCTTTCTGGCGTCCCTGGCGGTGGTCTTCGGGGCCGCACTGATCCTGATTCTGTCTCTGGTGTGCTACCGCTACACCATCAAACCCGTCTTGATTCTGATCCTTGTGCTGTCCTCGTTTGCCGCCTACTTCATGGACAGCTACAACACCGTCATCGACACGGATATGCTGCGCAACGTGGCGCAGACCAACGTGTCGGAAGCATCTGACCTGATGTCGATCAAGCTGGCGCTCTACGTCATTTTCCTCGGCATTCTACCGTCGCTGTTTGTGGCCCGGGTCCGGGTGACCACCGAGTCATTCCGCCGCGACATCCTGTCGACGGTCAAGCTGGCCTCCGTCTCGCTGGGCATTGGCGTGCTACTGATTGTGATATTCAGCAACTTCTACGCGTCTTTTATCCGTGAGCACAAGATACTGCGCTACTACGCCAACCCGTCGTTCTATATTGTCTCGACCGTCAAGTTTGCCAGCAGCGCGATCGAGAGCAGCAACCTGCCGTTCAGGATGATTGCCGAAGACGCCCAGGCGGCGCCCGCGGAGCACCCACGTGAACTGATGATCATGGTGGTGGGCGAGACCGCTCGCGCGGACCGCTTCTCACTCAATGGTTATGAGCGAGACACCAATCCGGAGCTGGCGAAAGAC
>JAWVWU010000430.1:0-2832 GCA_033723595.1 Marinobacter sp.
CCTGACACCTGCCAGTGTCGAGCCGACGGCCACAACGGGGGCCAAGATCGACCGGCAGCAGGTGATTGATGATTACGAGGCGCTGCTTCCCCTGCTGGATGACCCGCAACGGATTGTGCAGGTCCGCCACCGGCTGGCGGACCTGCGATTTCGCCAGGCTGAAGATCGTCTGGCTGAATCCGCAATCGGTGACCTCTCGGGCGCCATCCGGGCCTATGAGCGTCTGCTGGAGGAGTATCCGGCGCGGCCCAACAACGACCAGGTGCTCTATCAACTGGCCAAGGCCCATGCGCTCAATGCCGATACGACGTCGCAACTGGCGACACTGAATCGACTGGTTGAGCAATATCCGACTTCTGCATTCTGGGCGGAAGCCCAGTTCCGACGTGGCGAAATTCTGTTCAGTGACCGACGGTTTGCCGAGTCGCAGCAGGCGTTCGAGGCGGTCATCGGCTCGGACCAGGCGCTGGCGGATCAGCCGGATTTCCGCTCAAATGCCTGGTACATGAAGGGCTGGTCGCAATTTAAACAGGGCCATTATCGTGCGGCCCTGCGCAGTTACGTTCAGGTCCTCGATATTCTGCTGCCTGATCGGCCTTCGGTCGCTCAGGTCGGGCAGGCACAGTCGACGCTGGTGGAGGACCTGTTCCGGGTCATGGGCCTGTCGTTTACCTATCTGGACGGCGCAGAGACCGTCCCGGCGTTGTTCAGTGAGGTCGGGTCACGGCCCTATGAAGTGCTGGTTTATGACCGTTACGGCAAGCTGTTGCTGGACAAGGAACAGTACACGGATGCCATCAACGTTTACCAGCGATACATCGACAGTCATCCGATGGACCGCTTCGCGCCCCGTTTTCACATGCGGATCATCGACACCCTCGCGCTGGCCCGGTTCGATGGCGATATACCAGCACGGAAAGCCGCCTTCGTGGACAACTACGGGATAACAAGTCGCTACTGGGACCAGGGCGAAGACCTCGACTACGTGCGGTCGCAGCTGGAATCCCTGTTACCCGAGCTTGCCGACCGGCACTACGTGGCGGGCCAGCAGGCGAAGCAACCGCAACAGACACGACAGGAATATCAGACCGCGGCCCGCTACTATGGCGAGTTCGTCAACACCTTTCCCCAACATCCCCGGGCACCGGAGCGGCTGTTCCTGCTGGCCGAGACGCGGCTGAAACTCGGGCAGTGGCCTCAGGCCATTCGGGCGTTCGAGCGCGTTGCCTATGATTATCCCGGCAACGCCCGGGCGGCAGAGGCCGGATACGCGTCGGTTCTGGCTTACCGGCAGTACGCCCGCACATGGGTTGATGAGCCTGCCGCCGTTCGCCAGGCGCGAGCGGGAGCCCAACAGCAAAGCCGATTGCGCTTTGTAGACCAGTTCCCGGACGACCCGCGAGCGGTGGACGTGCTTTACGTGGCGACTCGCTATGAATTTGAACAACAGGCCTACCCGACCGTCGTTGAGCGGGCCAGTCAGATTGTGGCCTGGCAGCCGCCACCGGATTCATCGCTGATACTGGAGGCCAGCCTGCTGAAAGCCCACAGCCTCTATGCGATGGCTGACTATCCGGCCGCCGAAATCGCCTATCAAACCGTACTTGAGCGGATGCCCGCCAACGATGAACGTTATCCGGCGGTCGTGGACAATCTGGCTGCGTCGGTGTATCGCCAGGGCGAGGCGAAGCTGGCAGCGGGCGATTCCGTGGGCGCCGTTGACCAGTTACTGCGAGTGGGGGTCGTTGCACCCACCTCGACCCTGCGAGCCAATGCCGAATACGATGCTGCCAGCACACTGATCGAGCTGAAGGACTGGTCGCGGGCGATATCGGTAATCTCCGATTTCCGTCAGCGCTATCCGGCGCATGAAAAGATCGCCACGCTGCCGGCCAAAATGGCGCTGGCGTACCGTGAAACGGGCCAGTGGGCGCTCGCCGCAGACGAGCTGCAGACGATGGCAGCAATGGCGACAACCGAGCAGGAACGGCGGGAAACGCTGTTAATGTCCGCCGAACTCTACGATCGTTCGGGTCGCCGGGACAAGACCATTGCCAGCTATCGTGACTACGCCAATCGCTACCCGGAGCCGCTGGGCGACTTCATGGAGTCGGCCCACCGGCTGGCCGATCTGTACGAGCAGGGGGGCGAGTCCGACAAGCGCCGGTTCTGGCTGAAACGTCAGATGGACGCGGTTGATGCCCATAGCGGCCAGGTGGATGACCGGATGGTGTACCTGGCCGCCCAGGCTTCTTCGGTGCTTGCCAGCGACGCATGGGAAACCTATCAGGGTATCGAACTGACACTGCCTTTACAGACCACACTGCCGGCAAAAACCAGTGCGCTGGCCACCGCCGTCAAGGCTTATCAGAAAACGGCCAGCTACGGTGTTGCCGAGTACGCAACCGAGGCGGGCTACCGGATCGCGGATCTTTACGCCCAGCTGTCGACGGACCTGATGGATGCCGAACGACCCCCGGGTCTGAGCGAGCTGGAACAGTCTCAGTATGATCTGCTGCTGGAAGAACAGGCGTTTCCATTTGAAGAAAAGGCCATTGATATTCATGAGCAGAATGCGAGGCGGAGCTGGAACGGACTTTACGACGAATGGGTACGTAAGAGCTTTGATGCCCTGAAATCACTGCTGCCGGCCCGTTACAACAAACCGGAGCAGGTCGCGGAGGTTATCGATGAACTGGGCTAGGGTGGACCTTGACGGGGCGCTGCGCCTGGCCTTGCTGGCTCTCAGGCCGGGACTGCTGGCGCTGACCCTGGTGCTCACTGCCTGTGCGACGGGCCCGGGTCCGGAGGGGGCAGGGGACGAGGCGGCCC
>JAWVWU010000431.1:0-2828 GCA_033723595.1 Marinobacter sp.
AAAACACAGGCCCAGGGTGTGGTGGTCGGTCTCGCCTACCCGCTTGAGGGTTTCATGCCACGGCTGCTGATTGACCACCACCGGCTGTACCTGGGCCGGCAGGAACGGGCGGCCATGCACCGGCAATATATAGAGGCGGCGGGGCATCATGGATTGGGGCAGGGCAAGGCTCTGGCGACCTTCTTCTTTGCCGATGTATTCGGTGACGTCGTCACTGGCATCATTGTGTCGATCGTTGGTCATAACTAGGAAGCTTCCGGTTCGGGGGCTTTCCGGCGGGTGACCTGTCAGGTTCACTCGTTGGCCTGAACGGCATGGCGCCGCTGCCGGAGACGTGCCCGGGTAACATCTTGTTCTAATGTGACGTCACGTCACGGGTTTTCAAGGGAGTCGCCGAAAAACGCCGGGTTGTGGCCAGTCGCAGGCGGTGGAGGGCTTGAAATTGCCTCATCCGCCTCTACTGAAGGAGTATCGTCAAACAGCAACGCCGTGGAATGGACGTCTGTACTGCCGCGCGTGACGCCCAGGCCGGATCGTTTGCTGAAGTATGTTCTAATCACGTTTACCGTTTTCCAACCTTCAGGTACCAACCATGACTGCAGCACCGCCTATTTTTGACGCCACAATTGACAACTTTCAGGACCAGGTCATGCAGGCCTCGACCCAGGTTCCGGTGCTGGTGGACGTCTGGTCCGAGCGGTCGGAGCCCTGCAAGCAGCTGCTGGCGGTTCTGGAGAAGCTGGCGAATGACTACCAGGGTCGGTTCCGGCTGGCCCGGGTCAACGCCGATCAGCAGCCGGACCTGGTGGCCAGTCTTGGCGTCCGAAGCTTGCCGACGGTCATTCTGGTGAAAAACGGCCAGGCTGCCGACGGCTTCAACAGTGCCCTGCCGGAGAACGAGATCCGAGCCATTCTCGACAAGCATGTGGCGCCCCCGGAGGCCGATCCGTACGAGGAGGCCCACCAGCTCTGGGAAGCAGGGGATGCGGAGGGCGCGCTTGCGATTCTGTCCGAGCTCAACCGCAAGAATCCGGATGATCTTAAAGTGCTGATTGACCTGGCCCAGTTGAAGGCTGAGCTGGGCGACCTGGAGACCGCGGAACAGATTTTCGAGAGCCTGCCGCCGGAAGAGAAACTGCAGACCCAGGCGCGTCAGTTGGCGGCCCGGCTCAAGTTCATGAAACAGGCTGGTGAATTACCGTCGGTGGAGGAGCTGGAAAAGACCCTGGCGGACAACCCGGAGGATCCGGCCGCATTGCACCAGTTGGCACTCCAGCACGTATTGAAGGAGAACAACGCCGAGGCCATGGATCTGTTGATCCGGCTGCTTCGTGTCGATGCCGGTTACAAGGACGGAATTGCCAAAACAACCCTGATTGAGCTGTTCGACAAACTGGGCAACAACAACCCGGATGTACGCACGTACCGGCGCAAACTCTATACCCTGATGCACTGATCGGGTCATTCGCCCGATGACGGTGCCAGCGGCACAGTCCGGAGCCGGCTCAGGCTCGCCCGGTCGTGCTGCCGGCCCGGCGAGTGTGCCCGGGTTTGGCTGACCCGGCCCTACGGATCGGTGATATGTTGAAACTGCCCCCTCAGCCTGACGCCTGTGAACTCTGCCTCAGGCCCGTCGCCAAGCTCACCCGTCATCATCTGATTCCGCGGCATCTGCACCGCAAGAAGCGGTTTCAGAGGCTGTTCAGCAAGGAAGATCTGATTACCCGTACGCTGTGGGTCTGTCGGCCCTGCCACAACGCCATCCACCGGGCGGGATCCGAGTACGAGCTGGGCCTCCACTACAACACCCGGGAAAAGCTGCTGGAGCTGGACGAGTTGCGGACCTTCGTGCAATGGCTGCGGGACAAGCCAGAGGGCTTTGTGCCAAAGCACCGGCGCGGCTGACGACCTGCCTCGACCACGGATATCCGGCCGACCAATCGGTGATCGGGCAGGCGCCGGCCTGAACGGCGAGGTTAGCCGTTGCCCCGGCGCATGGCATTGTATTCGTCCTCAAAGAAGAACGTCTTTTCTCCGAATGCCGGCTCAAGCTCGTGTAACCAGGTTGCGGTTGTACTGTATCGCGCAAAAAACGGCCGCTGGACCCAGTCCGGATTGCGGCCCTGCAGGAAACGCAACACGAACACCTTCTCGCCCTTGATCTCTGCAACGCCCTGAATTTCTACCTTGCCGGGGCCTGCGCTCATGGATGGCCCACGGGCAGTGCGGCCGAGCCCGGAGACCTGCTTCATGGCGTCGCGATAGATTTCATACGCCTCAGCCAGTGGCAGCTCAAAGTAGTTTTTGGCGCCGGTGTCCCGCTCTACGAACATGTAGTAGGGAATGATCCCCAGCCGTACCTGCTTTTTCCACATTCTGGCCCAGTCGTCAGCGTTGTCGTTGACGTGTTTGATCAGTGGACCCTGGGCGCGGATTTCTGCACCGGTGGCGCGTAGCCGGCGGATCGCCTCTTCGGCAATATCGGTGCTGATTTCCTGCCAGTGATTGTAGTGGGCCATGATCGCGACGTGCTTGCCGCCGTCGACCAACTCCGCCAGCAGGTCGAGCAGCTCGTCGGCATCCTGGTCGGTGACAAAACGGTAGGGCCAGAAAGTGAGTGCCTTGGTGCCGATGCGGATGGTCTGGATATGGTCAAACTCGGGTTCCAGCAGCGGCTTGAGATACTGCACCAGGTGTTTGGTTTTCATGACCATGGGGTCGCCACCGGTGACCAGCAAGTCGGAGATCTCCGGATGCGCCTGCAGGTAACCGTGCAACTTGGCGGCATCGGTGCTGGCGATCTTGAGGTCCTTGTCGCCGACAAACTG
>JAWVWU010000432.1:0-2823 GCA_033723595.1 Marinobacter sp.
ACCAGGCGCCCTGTTCATCGGCCAGGGTTACCAGGTCGAAGACATTGCGGTCCAGACTGTCGGTACCCGTGCCCAGAAAGCTGCAGGCCGCGTCATTGAGGAAACGGATCTGGCCCTGGCTGTCCGTCATCAGCACGCCCTCCTGAAGCACGCCCAGAATGCTTTCCGCCCGGGCCTGTTCAGTGCGTAGCTGCTCTTCGATGGCCATTTCATGGGTGATATCCCGCACCACCGACATGCTGCCCATGCAAAGCTCCTCGGTTTCAATGGACGAGGTCATCACGTCCACCCAGACCAGCCGCCCGCTGGTCACCGTCTGGACACGCAGGCGTCGCCGGAACACCCGGTGTTGGCGCATGGCCTCACGCCAGCCCGACAGCGTCGCCTGACGGTCCTCCCGGAAGATGCCTGCCGCGAGATACTCGCCGCACAGCTGCTCGCTATTCAGACCGATGATGGCTTCCAGGGCCGGATTGACGAAGTCGATACGACCCAGCACATCGGTCTGGACAATACCAATCGGCGCGCGCTGGGACAGTGCCCGGAAGAAGGCCTCGCGTTCCTGCAGGGCCGCGAACATCTGTGAGCGCTCCGCCACGACCTGGTTGAAGGTATCCGCCACCGCCCGGATTTCCAGGCCACCGGCAACGCGAACCGGTTCGCTGCTGCCGCCCAGATTACGCGAGGACATCTGTGTACTGAGGTCCGCCAGCGGTTTCATCAGACGTCGGAACACCAGCCAGGCCAGCGGTGCCAGCAGAACGATGATACCCAGCACCAGCCAGGTGAACATGTCTTCCAGGCGCGTCACGGGCGCAAAAGCCTCGGCCACGGGCATGCTGACCGCGACAAACCACGGCGCCTGATCCATCTGGTGAAACGCCGTCAAGGTTGCAACGCCTTCACGGTCGCGAGTCAGCCTGGTGCCCTCAAAGCCGGCCCGGGCAGAGGCCAGGGCGGTGTTGCTCTCGGGCATCGGTTGCATAATGGTCGAGTCAACAGGGTTTGCGAGGGTCAGGCCCGCCCGACTGCCCACGCTGACATACCCGGATTGCCCGAGGCGGATATGGGAGACGTTACCCAGGAAATTATTGCTGCCCAACAAAATGGCGCCGCCGAGGACACCGATGAACCGCTTTTTGTGATCGAATATGGGCGTGGTCATCATGACCGTCGGTTGCTGATTGTAATGATTGCGGAACGGCGCCGAGATCAGCGCGGTCAGCTGGGCGCTGGTACGCTGGAAATAATCCCGGTCCAGGGCACTCAGCCCGACCTGCCCGTAGCTGCTGGGGTATTCGGCAATCACGGTGCCGTGCTGGTCAAACAGGTAGACCCCGTCGAACAACTGGTGCAGCGCCGTCTTGCGGCCGAGCAGTAATTGCGCCCGGCTCAGCAGCGAGAGCTCGTCCATAGAGAGCCCTTCACCCGTCGCCGTCAGCACTTTGAAGCGCTCGGCGATCTTGTCATCCAGGTCTCCGGCCGTCAGGCTGGCGATGGTCGAAAGGCCGGATCTCGCCTGTTTATCGAGCTCCTGACGACTGGCCGTGGCATTGAACAGAGTTGTCACCACAGCGGTCATCAGGATCACCACGACCACCAGAGTCAGTGCACGGTTCACCAGACTGTCAAACCATTGCCGAATTGCTTGTCTCAAAATAGCCCCGTTTTGCCGCCGGTTTCGATGCTCAGCCCCCTGATCGTTCAGGCCCCATCTTAGTCGCTTCGGTAAATTATTGTCATTACGGCCCCTTGTCAGCGTGAGACCAGAACGCTCCGAAACGCTGACAGGCTGATCCGGGCAACGGCTTGCTGAGCAAGCAATTTATTGCTTCGATCCCGCAAGTGATTGCTCGCCAGCCCGGGGCCAGGCCGGCCAAAAAAATTCAAGCTTATGAATTATATGCGCTTTATTAATCTGGCACGACTCTTGTTTGGAAGGGAACGGTCCAGGGCGCTGTTGCGCGGGACACCTCACTCATTCAGTCATGGAGCAGACTATGCCAACGCCTTGTTATATCAGCATCGAAGGGAAGACCCAGGGTAACATCACCGCGGGCGCCTTCACCTCGGATTCCGTCGGCAACATTTATGTCGAAGGCCACGAAGATGAAGTTCTGGTACAGCAATTCAACCACGTTGTGACCGTGCCGACCGATCCGCAGTCCGGCCAACCGTCCGGTCAGCGCGTTCACAAGCCGTTCCGCTTTACCGCCGCGCTGAACAAGGCGACACCGCTGATTTACAACGCGCTGGCGTCGGGCGAAATGCTGCCCAAGGTAGAGCTGAAATGGTACCGCACCTCGGTTGAAGGCAAGCAGGAGCATTTTTTCTCAACAATCCTCGAAGATGCCACCATCATCGATGTGGATTGCACCATGCCGCACTGCCAGGACGCCGCAAACGCGGATTTCACCCAGCTGGTTCAGGTCTCCCTGTCCTACCGTAAAGTCACCTGGGAACACACCGTGGCCGGCACGTCCGGTGGCGACGACTGGCGCGCGCCGTCCGAAGCGTAAGGCGTCGGGGCGAGCAAAAAACGGGTTCCCGCAGGGTCTGCGGGAACCCGTTCTGCGTTCTGGGGCAGCCAAGACTTCCCCCGCACGATTCGTTAATATGGGGCCTCGTCAATCACAGAGGCTGAACTTGCCATTACACCCGCTGACGCCCTGATCCTGACCTTATGTCACTGAGCAACGCACAGGCACGTGCCCTGGGCAGCATCATGTGCGCTGTCACCGCCGACGCGCTCTGGCGGCCCGTTGCCGACGATATCCAGATCCGTAATCCCGGTGCGGCCCTGCGCTGTCGCGTGGGTTCCGG
>JAWVWU010000433.1:0-2809 GCA_033723595.1 Marinobacter sp.
CGCGGGCGGGTTGTGATCCCCCGGCGCACCGGCCAGTACCGCCGGATCGCCGAGCACCGCCAGCCGCCCCAACCCCTCCATCGCCGGTGCATCCGGGGCCTGTGTCGTGATCACCTCGATGATCGTGGTCCAGGGCGCAGTCGGCTGCGCCGGCGGCGCATGCCAGAAATCCACCGGCGTGTGCAGCCACAGCCGTGGTGAATAACCCGGGCGGATCAGCAACCAGCTGTGCTCGACGCCGGTCAGCCCGGTCCAGTGCAGAAACGGGCCATAGCCGTGATGGTGATGGGCCTGATCGTCACCGTAGCGCAGGGGCGCGGCTCCGGAGCTGATCAGCAGGGCGTCGTAGCCACACCGTGCGAGGGCCTGCGCATAACGGCGGGCGAGTTCGTCCAGGTGGGTCAGTTGCAGGGTGTCGTAGTCGACGTCAGGCATGGTTCGGATCCAGCTCATTCCAGAGGGCAATAATGTCGGCCGAGCGGGTTTCGCGGAGCCGGATCAGACGGATCTCAATCGGCACATCCCAGCGCTCATCACCGGCCCGGTGCAGACGGCCAAAGTGTTCACTCTTCTCACTGATGCGCTGGGGCAGCCAGCCCATGCCAAAGCCCTGCTTGATCAGCGCCTTGACGCTGGCCGACTGGCTGTTTTCATTCAGGGGCAACAAGTGGGCCTGGGGCTCCGTGCGGGCCAGATGTGCCAGAATCGCCGGCGACATGAAGCCCCGGGGATGGTACGCAATGAGCGGGACCGGCTGATCGAGGGTGCCCGGAAGCGTAAACCGGGGCTGCCCCCGGTCATTGCCAATACTCAGGGGAATCAGCGACTCATCGGCCAGGGTCAGCCACTGGTAACGGACGGGGTCGAGGCGAGCTGCCCACGGCAGGTCACGGTGCCAGTAGCACAGAACCAGGTCGCAGTCGCCATTGTCGAGGCCGTCGAGAAAGTCCTCGCCGATCCAGTTGGTGGCTTTGAGGTTCAGCTGCAGGCGATCTTCGAGGCCTGCATCGCGCACCCAGTCCGAGTAGAAATGGGAAAACAGGCCCTGCGTAGCGCCCACGCTGATGCGGGCGGCCGCTTCCGCTTCCAGCGAGGCAATCTGATCGCGGGTACTGCGCACGTCCCGGGTCACCCGGTCGCACATCTCCAGAAACACCTGACCGGCCGGGGTCAGCGACAGCGGAATGGTCTGCCGGTCAATCAGCGTGGTGCCCATGGCGTCCTCGAGCAGCTTGATGCGCCGGCTGAAGGTCGGCTGACTGACGTGCTGAAGCTCCGCCGCCCGGGAGAAGTGCCGGGTGCGGGCCAATGCCATAAAATCTTCCAGCCAGCGAACTTCCATGCCTACCTCGAGCCGCCCGGCCTCAAGGCACGGGTCGACAGGTCATGTATCGGGGGTTCGACCTTCACTATAGCCGACCTTCCTCCACTGCGTGGCAGGCTACCTGAGCCCCCGAATCGGACGCAATCAATTGCGGCACTTCCTGCCGGCAGCGCTCATTGGCATAGGGGCAGCGACCGTGAAACACGCAGCCGGACGGCAGGTTGACCGGGGTCGACACTTCGCCGTGCAGGCGAATGTGGGTAGGGCGATCGTCCTCCAGGCGGGGAATCGCCGACAGCAGCGCCTGGGTGTAGGGATGACGCGGCGCGGCAAAGAGGGTGGCGGTGTCAGCCAGTTCGCACACCGTGCCCAGATACATCACCGCGACCCGGGTGCCGAAATGCTCAACCACCGACAGGTCGTGGGTGATGAACAGGTAGGTCAGGCCCCGGGACTCCTGGGCATCCATCATCAGGTTCAGCACCTGGGCCTGGATCGATACGTCCAGCGCCGAGATCGGCTCATCGGCCACGATGAATTCCGGATCCACCGCCAGCGCGCGGGCAATGGAAATGCGCTGGCGCTGACCGCCGGAGAACTCATGGGCAAAGCGCACGCCCCAGTCCGGATCGATGCCCACCGAGTGCATGACTTCATGGACCTTGTCGCGGATGTCGGTTTTCGACCAGTCCGGGTGGTGGAAGTGAATCGGCTCTTCCAGGGTCTGCTGGATGGTCATCCGCGGGTTGAGTGAAGCATAGGGATTCTGGAAGATCATCTGCATCTTGCGCCGGTAGGGCAGCACTTCCCTGCCGTCGAGCTGATCAATCCGGGTGCCGTCATAGTGGACCTCGCCGGCCGACGGCGACAGCAGCCCCATCACCGTGCGCGCGACGGTCGACTTGCCGCACCCCGACTCACCCACCACGCACAGGGCCTCGCCCTTCTGCACGCCCAGGCTCACGCCGTTAATCGCATGCACATATTCCTGGTGGCGCACGATACGACCGTTGCGAAAACGCAGCTGCTCCAGGAAGTTGCCCGACAGGTCGAAGCGCTTTTCCAGGTTGCGGATTTCCACCAGCGGTGACGGTGAGGCGGTCATGAACTCATCTCCTGCAATTGCTTCTCCTCGTCGATCAGCTTGCGCACTTCGTGACAGGCCACGTCCACATTGCCCGAGCGCACATACTCGGGCATTTCCTGGGAACACAGGCCGGTGGCGTACTGGCAGCGTGGGTGGAACGGGCAGCCGGAGGGGACGTTTTTCAGCGACGGCATGGAGCCGGGAATCTGATACAACCTGCGGCCGGGCTCGCCCATCTGGGGCAACGCATTGATCAGGCCCTGGGTGTAGGGATGCTGGGCGTCGTTGATGATTTCCCGGGTCGGGCCCTGCTCGATAATCCGGCCCGAGTACATCACCAGCATGCGCTGGGTCACCTGAGACACGACACCAAGATCGTGGGTGATCAGCATCAACGC
>JAWVWU010000434.1:0-2805 GCA_033723595.1 Marinobacter sp.
CTTGAGGGCACGGTTTTCGTCGCCCACAACGCCCGCTTCGACTACGGGTTTGTGAAATCCGAGTTCCGGCGACTGGGGCAGCCGTTTTCGGCCCCGGTGTTGTGCACCGTGAAACTGTCGCGCAAGCTCTACCCGCAGTTCCGGCGCCACAACATGGATAGCCTGATTGCCCGTCACGGGCTGGCGCCGGTCGAGCGGCACCGGGCCATGGGCGACGTCGCCGCGATGCTGGAATTTTTTGAAACGGCGCTGCGCGAAGCGGGGCCGTCCGGTTTTGAGGGGGCGCTGAAAGCCCTGCTCAAACGCCCCAGCATTCCCTCGCATCTGCCCGTCGATGTATTGCAGGACCTGCCGCCCCGGCCTGGTGTCTATCGGTTCTATGGCGAAAACGACGCCTTGCTGTATGTGGGCAAAAGCACCAACATCCAGCAGCGGGTCGCGTCGCACTTCTCGGGTGACCACAACACCAGTCGCGGCGTGCGGCTCTCTGAAAGCCTGCGCCGTGTGGACTGGACCGAAACCGCCGGCGAGCTCGGGGCCCTGTTGCTGGAACTGAAGCAGATCAAGACGCTCAAGCCGCTTTTCAATCGCCGTTCCCGGGCCGCCAAGACCCTGGTCAGTATCGAGCTGACCCCGAACCGGACCGGCTACCTGCAGGCTCGTCTGGTCAGGGAGATCGAGCCGCATCGACTGGGGGATTATTACGGTCTGTTCCGGAGCAAAAAGGACGCAGAGAAAGCGCTGGCCGGAATCGCCCAGAAGAATGACCTGTGCAACCAACTGCTCGGGCTGGAACCGGACCAGACCGGCCCCTGTTTCCAGCGCAGCCTGGGCCGGTGCAAGGGGGCCTGTGAGGGCCTTGAAGATGTAACCCGTTACAACCTGCGTGCCCAGATCGGCTTTCACACGCTGCATCTGAAAACCTGGCCCTGGCCGGGGCCGGTGGGTGTGGTTGAACAGGCGCCCGACGGCACCCGCTGTGACATCCTGGTGATCTATAACTGGATGCACATTACCACCGTGCATGATGAGGATGAGTTGTATGGGTTGTCCCTGAACGGAATGGCGGTCACCTTTGACCTCGATTCCTACAAGCTGGTGATGAAATCCCTGCTTGGGCGGGACGGTCGCAACCTGAGAATCATCGAGTTGCCTATAGTGGGTACGCCGGATGTGATGATGCCCTGATCGGGGTATGATGAAATCAGTTGCGGTTGGCATGTGGTGCCGCCCGGCACAGGCCTTCAGGGCTGCCCGGATGCCATCCCCGGGGTTTAACACCAAAGAGTCCAATACTGGGTCAGATGAGGAACGTATGAACAGAGAACCGGTTAACCGCGCACTGTTTGATGAGGTCATGGTGCCGAACTACGCGCCGGGTTCGATTATCCCGGTCCGGGGTGAAGGCTCCCGCGTCTGGGATCAGGACGGGCGCGAATTTGTTGATCTGGCCGGTGGTATCGCCGTGACGTCCCTCGGGCATGCGCATCCGGGACTGGTCAGTGCCCTGACCGAACAGGCCGAGAAACTCTGGCATCTGTCCAACGTTATGACCAATGAGCCGGCCCTGCGCCTGGCCAAAACCCTGTGTGACCTGACCTTTGCCGAGCGGGTCTTTTTTGCCAACTCCGGTGGCGAGGCCAACGAGGCTGCCTTCAAACTGGCCCGGCGCTATGCCTGGGAGCACTTCGGACCGGAAAAGAATGAAATCATTTCGTTCCGCAACAGCTTCCACGGGCGCACCCTGTTTACCGTCAGTGTGGGCGGTCAGCCCAAGTACACCGAAGGGTTCGAGCCGGCCCCGGGCGGTATCGTTCACGCGGATTTCAACGACCTGGCTTCGGTCGAGGCGCTGATCTCCGAGCGGACCTGTGCCATCGTGGTGGAGCCGATCCAGGGTGAGGGCGGCATCATGCCCGGCGATACCGAGTTCCTCAAAGGGCTGCGGGCGCTGTGTGACCAGTACAACGCACTGCTGGTGTTCGATGAGGTGCAGACCGGCGTGGGTCGGACCGGCCACCTTTATGCGTACCAGATGTACGGCGTGACGCCGGACATCCTCTCAACGGCCAAGTCGCTCGGCGGTGGCTTCCCCGTCGGCGCGATGCTGACCACCGCGGCCATCGCGTCCAGCCTCGGCGTGGGGACTCACGGCAGCACCTACGGAGGTAACCCGCTGGCCTGTGCCGTTGCCCAGAAAGTGATCGATACCGTCAGTCAGCACGAGATTCTCAAGGGCGTCAGCCAGCGGTCCGACCGCCTGCGCAAGGGCATGATGGCGATCGGCAAGAAGTACGATGTGTTCTCGGAGGTCCGTGGCGCCGGCCTGTTGCTCGGCGGTGTGCTGACGGATGCCTGGAAGGGCAGGGCCAAGGAGTTCCTGAACGCCGGGCTGGAGGAGGGCGTGATGGTGTTGATCGCCGGTCCCAACGTGATTCGTCTGGCGCCGTCGCTGATTATTCCGGAGTCCGACATCGACGAAGCGCTCACCCGGTTCGAGCGGGCCGTCAGCAAACTCTGCGCCTGACACATTCATGCCGGACGGCGATGCTCTGCGGGGTGTTGCCGTCGGCCGGTCACAGGAGTGAAGCCCATGTTGGTGGTTCGACCAGCGGAACGGGATGATCTTGCCGGCATTGCCCGCCTGGCCTCGGCGCAGGAGGTCCGGGTTTCAACCCTGCCGCGGGCGGAAGAGCGACTGGCACAAAAAATCGACCACTCCCGTCGCTCGCTGACGCGCGAGCCGGACACCCGCGGCCGCGAGCGGTACCTGTTTGTCCTGGTGGACAGTGAGGACGGAGAGGA
>JAWVWU010000435.1:0-2801 GCA_033723595.1 Marinobacter sp.
AGTCGCTGTCTTGATATTTCTTGCCGAAACATCACAGTCAGCGCCCACACGAATTACTTGATCAACTTTTTAAAGAGCCGGGCGTTTGCCCAATCGAGGTGCGCATTTTACAGCGTTTACCACCTCTGTCAACCGCTATTTTCAACCGTTTAGCTTCGATTTAAAACAGCGCCTGAACTGCCTTCGATGCATGCCCTGAGGCTGTTGCTTCGAAGTGGTGCGCATTCTACTGCGCTCCAATCACTTGTCAACACCTTGTTTTCGAAAATAACCATTTTAAAAACAATTTGTTAACAGCTTGCCCGGAGACCGAAACCGAGGTCGTCAACCCGAGCGAAGCGCGCATTCTACAGACCGCCGCGTAAGAGTCAACGGGAATTTCATGCATTAGCCACAATTTGCTCGTCGATCGCCTACACAACTAGCTTGACCCGGGCAATCTTCTTCTTGCCCGCCTGGATAATGACGTCATCACCGGCCCGAAACAGTCGCTCATCCCTCAACTGCTCGCCATCCAGGTATACCGCGCCGCGACCAAATACGTCCTTGGCAGCTTTGCCGTTTTGAGCCAGTCCGGCTTCTTTTAACAGTGAAACAATATGCACATCGTCACGACCAGCCAGCGACACCTCGACTTCCGGCACGTTCTCCGGAATAGCGCCCAGCGCCACCTGGTTCCCAGCCGACTTATGGGCGCTTTGCGCAGCCTCTTTACTGTGGAAGCGGGTAATAATCTCTTCCGCGAGAATTTTCTTGTAGTCCTGAGGGTTCGCACCGCCGGCCACCGCAGCACGATACTCATCAACTTCCGCCAGCGGGCGGAAGCTCAGCAGTTCGAAATAGCGCCAGAGCAAGGGGTCAGGCACCGACAGCAGCTTGCTGTACATCTCACCGGGAGAATCGTTTACCCCGATGTAGTTACCAAGAGACTTGGACATTTTCTGGACACCGTCCAGCCCCTCCAGAATCGGCATCGTCAGAATCGCCTGCGCTGGCTGACCGTAGTGCTTCTGAAGTATGCGCCCCATCAGCAGATTGAATTTCTGATCGGTGCCGCCCAGCTCTACATCCGCTTTCATGGCGACGGAGTCGTAGCCCTGCACAAGCGGGTAGAGGAATTCGTGAATGGCAATCGACTGTTCCGCCCGATAGCGCTTGGTGAAATCGTCACGCTCGAGCATTCTGGCCACCGTATACTGCCCGGCCAGGCGAATCATGTCGGCCGCCGACATCTTGCCCATCCAGTCCGAGTTGAACATGACCTGGGTCCTGTCCGGGTCGAGGATCTTGAACACCTGCTCTTTATAGGTAGCGGCGTTTGCCGCGATCTGTTCATCCGTCAGCGGAGGACGGGTCGCACTTTTGCCTGTGGGATCACCGATCTTGCCGGTGAAATCACCGATCAGGAACAAGACCTCATGGCCGAGGTCCTGGAACTGGCGCAGCTTGTTAATCAGTACAGTGTGCCCCAGGTGCAAATCGGGCGCGGTCGGATCGAAGCCGGCCTTGATTCTCAGCGGGCGCCCCTGTTTGAGCTTTTCGATCAGCTCCTCTTCCGGGAGCAACTCGTCCACACCACGCTTGATAATGGCGAGTGCTTCTTCAATTGATGCCATGAACAGTCATCCCCTGATACGGTGGCCAAATGGTCGTTACACAGCTCAACAAATCAACGCTGAGCGTTACTGCTGGGCCTGTTATAGTCCACTGAGATTGAATCGGTCAGCGACGCAGTGAACAGGCGCCGCATTATAGCAAGCGATGCAAAAAAATCTGCGCCTGTTTCCAATCGCACTGTCGCCAGCCTGCCGCACTGGGCGCTTTTTATGCGATATGGGTTGCTCTATACTTCAAAGCTGACTTTAATTAGATTGCACAACTTACCGGTGCAACAACTAAAAACAGGTTAAGACCGTGTTCAAAACGTTTCCCAAAGCACATTTTGCCATTGCTGTCGTGGTCAGCACCCTGGTCGGCGCGACCATGATGCTCAGCCCGAGCAGTGACGTCGAAGCCAAACGCATGTCAATCCCGCTGGATCTGGACACTGTCAACAGCCAGACCAGTAGTGACGGCAACGAGACCAGCTCGCCCGATCAGACCGTTGCAATCGCTACGGCGTCGCCGGAACCACAGGCAGTCGCTGAGCCGGCTGACAGCCAGGCGCCGGAACTGCACTGGGCAACCTATGACGTCAAAAACGGGGACACCCTTTCCGGCCTGTTCAAGCAGGCCGGATTCAACGACGGTCTGATGCTGAGCGTTATCCACGGGTCCGGTGATGCCGGCAAACTTGAACGACTGTACGCCGGTGAAACCATTGCCTTCGCAACCGACGCCAACGACGAACTTGAAGCCATCAAGCTGCAGAGGTCGCGCCTGGAGTCGCTTCGCATTGACCGCGAAAGCGACGGGTTCGTCGGCAAAAAGGTCATGCGTGAACCGGAAGTCCGCACGACCTACGCCGAGGCCACCATCAGCAACTCGTTGTTCGGAGCCGGGCAACAGGCCGGGCTGACCGACAAGCTGACGATGGAACTGGCAGGCATCTTTGGCTGGGACATCGATTTTGCGCTCGATATCCGTAAAGGCGATCGATTCAGCCTCGTCTACGAAGAACTGTATCTTGACGGCGAGAAAATTGATAATGGCAAGATACTGGCTGCGACTTTTTACAATCAGAACCAGAATTATTCAGCGGTGCTGTATACCGACAAAGACGGTAACAGCGATTACTACACGCCCGAAGGACGAAGCATGCGCAAGGCCTTTCTGCGCACACCGGTGGATTTCGCACGCAT
>JAWVWU010000436.1:0-2773 GCA_033723595.1 Marinobacter sp.
ATCAGCGGGAAATCGTTGGTGCTGTAAGACGTCGCACAAGCCATCCACGCCGCCATGGAGCCGTCTTCGTTGATACCCTCTTCCAGGATCTGCCCTTTCTTGTCCTCCTTGTAGTACATGATCTGGGAGCGATCCTGGGGAACATACTTCTGCCCCTCGGAGGTGTAAATCCCCAACTGGCGGAACATGCCTTCCATACCAAAGGTACGGGCTTCGTCCGGCACGATCGGCACCACCCGCTTGCCCACGCGTTTGTCTTTGGTCAGCGCGGTCAACAGGCGCACAAACGCCATGGTCGTGGAAATCTCACGGCCATCGGAGCCATCGAGCAGATTCTTGAAAATGCTCAGGTCGGGAATCTGCAATGGCTGGCAGTCCTTGCGGCGCTTCGGATAGAAGCCACCCAGGTCCTGCCGGCGCTTTTTCATGTACACCATTTCCGGGCTGTCGGGCGCCGGGCGGTAGTAAGGCACGTCCTTGAGCTCATCGTCCTTCAGAGGCACAGCGAAGCGGTCACGGAATTTCTTGAGCGCTTCCATATCGAGCTTTTTGAGGGAGTGCGCCGTGTTCTGGGCTTCGCCGGCCGCGCCGAATCCGTAGCCTTTGATGGTGTGCGCCAGAATGACCGTTGGCCGCCCCTTGCTGTTGACCGCGTGGTGGTAGGCGGCATAAATCTTGTAGGGGTCGTGTCCCCCGCGATTGAGCTTGCCGATGTCGTCGTCGGACAGATGCTCGACCATTTTCGCAAGCTCCGGGTAACGCCCGAAGAAGTGCTTGCGGGTATAGGCCGCGCCGTTGCTCTTGAAATTCTGCAGGTCACCGTCGACCACCTCGTCCATGACGCGCTGCATGATGCCGTCCTTGTCTTTCTCGAACAGCGGGTCCCACATCCGGCCCCAGACCACCTTGAGCACGTTCCAGCCGGCGCCGCGGAAGACGCCCTCGAGTTCCTGGATGATCTTGCCGTTGCCACGCACCGGGCCATCAAGCCGCTGCAGGTTACAGTTGATCACGAATATCAGGTTGTCGAGTTTTTCCCGGCCAGCCATGGCAATCGAGCCCAGGGTTTCAGGCTCGTCGCACTCGCCGTCGCCGACAAAGGCCCAGACCTTGCGGTCGCCCATATCGATCAGTTCGCGGCTGTGGAGGTATTTCATCACGTGGGCCTGGTAGATCGCCTGCATCGGGCCGAGGCCCATCGATACGGTGGGGAACTGCCAGTAATCCGGCAACAGCCAGGGGTGCGGATACGAGGGTAATCCGGTGCCGTCGACTTCCTCGCGGAACTTGTCCAGCTGCTCCTCGTCAAAGCGGCCCTCGAGGTAGGAGCGGGCGTAGATACCCGGTGACGCATGCCCCTGGAAGTACACCAGGTCCGATTCACGCTTCTCGTCACCGCCGTGGAAGAAATAGTTGAAGCCCACGTCGTACAGAGTTGCCGCTGAAGAGAAGGTGGAAATGTGCCCGCCAAGATCACCGGGACGCTGATTGGCACGCAGCACCATCGCCATCGCATTCCAGCGAATCAGCGAGCGAATCCGGCGTTCCATGAACAGATCACCGGGCATGCGGGCTTCCCGCGTCGCGGCAATACTGTTGCGGAATGGCGTGGTGATCGAATAGGGCAGCTCGGTGCCGTCACGACTGGCGCGCTCCGACAGGCGCTCAAGAATGAACTTGGCGCGGTCGACACCTTCCTCCTCAATCAAGGATTCAAGTGCGTCCAGCCACTCACTGGTTTCAACGGGATCTTCGTCCTGATACATCAAACCCTCCCCTAGGCTTCAATGGTGCAATGACGGCAAACAAACAGTCAGGCCCGGTCATGCGGTGTTATTTGAGTAAGAATTCAGTGCTGTATCGTTCACTACAGCATAGAACAGGATCACTAATCTGCCTGCCAACAAACTGAATGCCGGTGCCTCAAGTGGCACACCGCGCAAACAATGGACCAGCCTCTTCAATCGTTCAGGCTGACCTCCCGGAATGATGTAGTATTTTTACTACGTAATACATGGAAAGCTCAACGATCAATCCGTAAAAATGGCCTTTTTTTGGCCAACTATCAAGTATGCTACGACCATGGTCGTATCTTTACTACGACGTCACATTTCCATGATGGTCTAAAGAAACTTCAGGCTGCCATGATCCGAGCACCGGTCTCAATCCCTGCTACTGGAGGCCTAAACCGGCCGACTACCGTGCCCACCGGGCCATCTTTTCCTTAGACCTGAAAATAATCTCACAAGACTGTATACTTCGCCGCCTGTTTTCAGGCGCTTACTGTCTGAGCAAACCCGTTACCGGTGACTCAGGCCCATCAGGTTTTCGCTCACCGTCAGTCCAATGCAACCAGAGGTCGATTCATGAATTCCATCGTCTCGTTTCCGAACCGGATTCCAGCCGTCGAGTTTGAGGAGCGGCGTTTTCAGGTCTTTACTGACCGACAGCTCGACAAGATTGATGTTATTCAGTCGCTGCCCCCGGAAACCCTGTTTGAAATGAAGGTCGTGGCCAGCGTCCTGCCCTTTCGGGTGAATGAGTATGTGATCAACGAGCTGATTGACTGGAGCCAGGTGCCGAACGATCCGCTGTTCCAGCTGGTCTTTCCCCAGAAAGGCATGCTCAGGGAAGAACACTTCGAGCGCATGGCGGCCCTGCATCGCGACGGCGCAGACAAAAAGCAGATTCAGGCCGTGGCCCGCGAGATCCGGGAGGAGCTGAACCCGCACCCGGCGGGCCAGATGGAGATGAACCTGCCGACCCTGAATGG
>JAWVWU010000437.1:0-2765 GCA_033723595.1 Marinobacter sp.
GCAGCCCATCAAGAACATCCGCGCCCTGTTGAAAACCAACCAGCACGGGGGCTTTGACTGCCCCGGGTGTGCCTGGGGCGATGACCCCAAGGGCGGCCGTGTGCAGTTCTGTGAAAACGGGGCCAAAGCGGTCAACTGGGAAGCCACCAAGCGGCGGGTGGATCGGGACTTTTTCGCCAAGCACAGTGTGACCGAGCTGGCGCAGCGCAGCGACCACTGGCTGGAGTATCAGGGCCGGCTGACCGAGCCCATGCGATATGACCGGGCGAGTGACCGCTATCTGCCGATCAGTTGGGACGACGCCTTTGCGTTGATCGCACGTCACCTGCGGGGACTTGATAGCCCCAACCAGGCCGAATTCTATACGTCCGGCCGGGCCAGCAACGAGGCGGCGTTTCTGTACCAGCTTTTCGTGCGTACGTATGGCACCAACAACTTTCCGGATTGCTCAAACATGTGCCACGAGGCCAGCGGTATCGGCCTGTCCCGCACGATCGGCACCGGCAAGGGGACGGTGACCTTTGATGATTTCGCCGAGGCCGATGCCATTTTTATTTTCGGCCAGAATCCGGGCACCAATCACCCGCGCATGCTGGCACCGCTGAGCGAAGCGGTCCGCCGCGGCGCGCAGGTGATCTGCTTTAACCCGCTGAAAGAGCGGGGCCTGCAACGGTTTCAGGATCCCCAGGCCATTCACGACATGCTTAAAAACGGCTCCGAACCGCTTAATACGGCCTATTTCAGGCCGGCCTTGGGCGGCGACATGGCAGCGGTACGCGGCATGGTCAAGTGTCTGCTGGCCTGGGACGAGGACGCCCGGACCCAGGGCCAGGAGGCGGTTCTGGACTGGCCCTTCATAGAGCAGCACACCCGCGGTCTCGACGAGTATATGGCGGTCGTCAGGGCGACGCCCTGGTCGCTTATCGAAGTCCAGAGCGGCCTCAGTCGGTCGGATATCGAGGTGGCCGCCGACTGCTATCGAAAGTCCAGCAAGGTGATCCTGTGCTGGGCCATGGGTATTACCCAGCATCGCCACTCGGTGGCGACCGTGCAGGAGCTGATTAACCTGCAGCTGCTGCGGGGTAACTTCGGTCGTGTGGGGGCGGGTGTGAGCCCGGTGCGCGGTCACAGCAATGTCCAGGGTGATCGGACGATGGGCATTGATGAAAAACCGCCGGCCTGGCTGCTGGATGCCATTGATCGGGAATTTGCGATCCAGGCGCCTCGGACGCCGGGCCACAACACGGTTGAGGCCATTGAGGCCATGGCGTCTGGCGACGCCCGAGTATTCATCGGTCTGGGCGGTAATTTTGCCCAGGCCACGCCGGATTCCGATCTGACCCACGCGGCGCTGGCCCGATGTGACCTGACCGTTCAGATCAGTACCAAGCTCAACCGCAGTCATCTCATCACGGGGCGGGATGCCCTGATCCTGCCGTGTCTGGGGCGCACCGATATCGACCGTCAGGCCAGCGGTCCGCAGGCGGTCACGGTGGAAGATTCGTTCAGCATGATTCACGCCTCCTATGGCCAGTTGCCGCCCCAGTCGGATCAGATGAAATCCGAGCCGGCGATTATTGCCGGTATCGCCCGGGCGACCCTGGGCAACAATCCCGTCAACTGGAACGAGGCGATTGCCGACTACGACATGATCCGGGCGATGATTGCCCGCACCATCCCCGGGTTTGAAAACTTCAATGAACGGCTCAAACAGAAGGGCGGCTTCTATCTGGGCAATCCGGTCCGGGACCGACTGTGGCAGACCGTCAGTGGCAAAGCGATGTTCTCACCCAATGCGCTGCCGGCCGACCTGTTGCATGATCGCGTCAAGGCTTCGGGACAGGCGCCGGATCTGATTCTGCAGACCCTGCGTTCCCACGATCAGTACAACACCACAATCTACGGCCTGAATGATCGTTATCGGGGTGTTCGCGGGCAGCGCCGAGTACTGTTTCTGAACGCCGATGAAATCCGGCGTCTCGGCTTCGAGGATGGTGACCGGGTTGATATCACGTCCCTCTGGGAAGACGGCCGAACCCGTCGGGTATCCGGCTTCAAACTGTTGGCCTATGACGTTCCCGCGGGGCAGGCCGCGGCCTATTATCCGGAAACCAATCCGCTGGTGCCGCTGGAAAGTCGCGGCGATGGCAGTAACACGCCTACGTCGAAATTCATTGCCATCAAACTGTCCAGAAGCGAGGCGCAGGGCTACGAAATGATTCTCGCTGCCGGGTAGCCCGGCCGGATACCGGAGCGGCTCCTGCCTGTGGTGAGGAGCCGTTATCGGCCGGCAACGATTGCTCTCGCCAGCGGCTTGCGGGCATGGTATATCACCCCGATGTTTCGTTGGTTCTGGAGTTTCTAGCAATGCCAAGAGCAAGTGAGATCAAAAAAAATACCGCAGTCGAGTACAACAACCGTGTCTACATCGTGCGGGATATCGAGCGCTCAGTACCCCAGGGTCGTGCCGGTGGCAGCCTTTACCGCATGCGCCTCTACGACGTGGTCACCAACGCCAAGGTGGATGAGACGTTCAAGGATTCGGACATGCTGAATCTGGCGGATCTGGTCAAGCGCCCGGTCACGTTTTCCTATGCCGACGGTGACGAGTTTGTGTTCATGGACGCCGAAGACTACACACCCTACAGCCTGCACCGGGAGTCCATTGCCGATGATTTGCTGTTCATCAGTGAAGACACCCAGGGGGTGATCGCCATTCTGGTCAGCGATGCGCCGGTGGCGCTGGAATTGCCGCCGACGGTGGA
>JAWVWU010000438.1:0-2762 GCA_033723595.1 Marinobacter sp.
CTGATTGCGATCCTGACCCCGATGGCCTTTGACGGTGATCTGGGTGCAAAAGTGTCACTGGGCACGACGGCCGTGCTGATCCTGATTATACGGCGCCCACTGCCTGCTATCAGCGGCGGTATTCTTGCGGCAGCGCTGGTTCGCCAACTGCTATGAACACCCGTGTCCCGTTCGGCTCTGTCGGTCAGCGAATAAACTATTCGAGACGCTAGTCAGCAGCGGCCGCCCCGGAGGGCCGGCCGGGCGATGGCGTCGCCGCTGGCCGCAGCGGTTGATCGGCGATCGGCCAGTGCAGGGCCGCGGAGATCAGGGCCAGTCCGGCCGCCATCCACCAGACGACATTATAGGATCCGGTAAGATCGTAGCTCAGCCCGCCCAGCCAGGCTCCGAGGAAGGCGCCGACCTGATGGCTCAGCATCACCACACCAAACAGGGTGGCCAGATAGCGCGCCCCGAAAATCTGCGACACCAGCCCCGATGTCAATGGCACAGTGCCCAGCCAGAGCAGCCCAAGACCGGCGCCGAAGAGGCTGGCGGTGAGCGGCGTCAACGGCGCCGCCATCATCAGCATGATCAGAAGCGCCCGGGCCAGGTAGATCCCGGTGAGTACCCGTTTCATGGGCAAACGGGTGCCCAGCCAGCCGGCGGCAAACGATCCGATAATATTGAAAAAGCCGACCAGCGCCAGGGCGGTTGCCCCGACCGTGGGCGACAGGCCTTCGCTGGTCAGGAATGCCGGAAGGTGCGTGGCCACAAAGGCCACGTGGAAGCCGCACACGAAAAAGCCGGCATTCAGCAGCCAGTAACCGCGATGACGGCCGGCCTCACGCAGGGCGGCACCAAGGGGTTGTGAATCAGCACCGGTGGCAACCGGGCGGCCCTGTAATGGCCAGGCCAACGGCACGATAAAGGCGGCCGCCACCGAGAGCACCAGCAGTGAAGACACCCAGCCAAAACTCCCGATCAATCCCTGGCTGGTGGGCAGCAGAATGAACTGACCCAGCGAGCCGCCGGCCGTGGCCATACCCAGCCAGGCGCCGCGTCTGTTTTCCGGGGCATGCCGGGCAACGGCGGACAATACCAGCGGAAACCCGGTGGCCGACACCGCAATGCCGACCAGCACGCCGGCACCGAGTTGCAGCCCGGCGAGGGTTGGAACCCAAGCCATTACCAGCAGCCCGGCGGCATATGCCAGGCCGCCCAAGGCGAGTGTGCGGGCGGTGCCCCAACGATCGGCAACCGATGCTACCAGCGGCGTCAGGGCACCCCAAAGCAGGTTCTGCAGGGCAATGGCCAGGCTGAATGAGGAATGACTGATGGCCAGGTCCCGCGTCATCGGCTCCAGATAGAGCCCGAAGCTCTGCCGGATACCCATGGACAGACTGAGCACCAGCGCGCCGGCAACCAGCACCATGACTCCGTTGGCTTTCAGTGACGTTGTCTGGGTCATCCGCTTTCCCCGGTTGGGGCTCCTCAGCCTTTCTGACGGGCTTCCTTGATCAGATCGTACGCGTTGGTGATCTCGCGGGTTTTTTCTTCCGCCATCTCACGCATGCTCTCCGGCAGGCCACGGCCGGCCAGCTTGTCCGGGTGGTTCTCGCTCATCAGCTTCCGATACGCGCGTTTGACCTCGGAATCGCTGGCTGACGAGGACACGCCCAGCACCTTGTACGCGTCGTCCAGTTGCTGGCCGCTGGTGGCTCGCCCGGTCGGCCCGCCGGCGTGTGCGCCACGAAGCATGGCTTCGAGTTGATCGACCTGGGCTTCGGGAAGGCCCAGGCCACGGGCAACACGAACCAGCATCTCGTGTTCTGCCGGATGAATCACGCCGTCTGCCGCAACCGCAGACACCTGCACCTGCAGGAACATCTGCAGCAAGCCGGCCTGGCCACGACTGACCGAGAGGAAGCTGTTCAGCTCGGCGTCGAGGTCGAAGTCATCCGCCTTGCCGCGATTAAAGGCGGCCTTGGCCATCTCGCGTTGCTCGGGTGACAACCGGAATTTGGTGAACAGGCTCTCGGCAACGGCAATTTCATCGCGGCTGACAACCCCATCCGCCTTGCACAGGGCGCCCATAACCGCAAACACGGACTCCAGAAAGCGGGCCTGAATCTGGCCCAGCCCCTGATGGACCCGACCCTTGAGAAACCGAAGCAGGAAGACCCCCGCTACCGCACCGATAATGAATCCGGGGAAACGACCGAATTGATAGCCAATCAGGCCGCCGAGGAAAATGGCAAACAGCATGTGATCTTCCCGATCTGTGAGAGTGAACAAGCGTCCATCATACGCTGATTTTAAACCGGTTTGTGCCGGATGTATGACTGTTAAGGCGACGGGTAGCGAGTGGCCTGGAGCCGGGGGAGGTAAAAACGTGGCTCCGGCGCGCAGCGGGCTCGCCGGAGCAAAGATGCAGGGACTTATTTAACCTGTGAGAGGTACCCCTTGAGCCGGTCCTTGTTGGTCGCTGCATTCTGGGTGAGCGTGTTCACGGCTTTGGTCGCCGCGTCCATGTTGACCGGTTTGCCAACCTGAATGATACCGGCCATGTTCAGTGGCGCGTGGGGGACACATTTGTAAACGTAGACCCCTTCCTTGTTGAGCGTCACGGTGACTTCCTTGCTGATGTCGCCTGCCCACGTATTGGCGCCGTCAGGGACCTCCACCGATTGACTGTTGTGGCCGGCGTCGGTGGGGACGAATTTCACTGTGTCGCCGACCTTGGCGTTCACATAGCCCGGTTCAAAGACCATGATGCCGTC
>JAWVWU010000439.1:0-2754 GCA_033723595.1 Marinobacter sp.
CATGGCAATGAGTGTCTGTTGCTGCATTCACGCTGCAGCCCATCCCTACAGGATAGCTGAGCACCATTAAATTGCATGGCTTTTTCAGCAAACGGTGAACCGGTTGGCGATTACGATCCGCCCGGCCCCCGTCGCTGGCGGGCGAACGCCCGGCCGGCGTCTTCATCCTGAACCTTTTGCTCTCTCAGATCCTGTTCACGCTGCTCCTGATTCCGGCAGGCCTCGATATGCCGCGCCATTCCGCGACGACGCTCATAGGCATCGCGCCATTGCTGTCGGGCCTGGTCAAACTGTTCCGACGCGGTCCGGACCTGGCGCTGCTGCTGCTGGATCACCTGTTCGAGCTGGGCTATGAAGGCCTGCCAGCCCTGCAGGCGACTGACCGGTACCACGCCCTGCTGACTGTTGCGCATCTGATTGCGATACTCGGCCTGATAGTCATGGAGCTGATCGAGACGCTGCTGTTGCGCCTGCAACTGGCCCCGCGCGCGGTTCATTTGCTCCAGGGCGGCATCCTCGCGACGCTGTTCCAGCGCCAACACCACTTCCAGCCGGCGGGAGCGCAACATCACTCGGACTCACCTCTGGTCAAGGCCCGGTCTGGTACGACGGACTTGAGTTCAGCGATGCTGTCCGTAAGCGGCGAACTCTTGCCGAGGTCCTGGCGCAGAAATGCTCGCATGATGTCGATGTGCTCGATGGCGTAGTCGGTTTCCGGATCTGAGCCTTTCACATAGGCGCCCACACTGATCAGGTCGCGGGCCTGCTGGTAACGGGCATAGACCTGCTTGAAACGCTGGGCCTTCGCAAAATGCTCCGGCGCGGTCACCTGGGGCATGACCCGGCTGACCGACGCTTCCACATCAATGGCCGGATAATGGCCCTCTTCGGCGAGGCGGCGGGACAGCACGATATGCCCATCCAGGATCGCCCGGGCCGCATCGGCGATCGGATCCTGCTGGTCATCGCCTTCGGTCAGTACGGTGTAAAACGCCGTGATAGAGCCGCCGCCGGGCTTGCCGTTACCGGTCCGCTCCACCAACTGCGGCAGCTTGGCAAACACCGAGGGAGGATAGCCCTTGGTGGCCGGCGGTTCGCCAACGGCCAGGGCGATCTCGCGCTGGGCCTGGGCGTATCGCGTGAGAGAATCCATCAGCAGCAGGACCCGCTTGCCCTGATCGCGGAAATACTCGGCAATACGGGTGGTCAGCATGGCTGCCCGCAACCGCATCAACGGCGAATCATCCGCCGGCGAGGCTACCACCACCGAACGGGCCAGCCCGTCCTCGCCCAGAATATCCTCGATAAATTCCTTGACCTCCCGCCCCCGTTCACCGATCAACCCGACCACGGTAATGTCAGCGTTGGTGAAGCGCGTCATCATGCCCAGCAACATACTTTTACCCACGCCACTGCCCGCAAACAGACCCAGCCGTTGCCCCTGGCCGACGGTGAGTAGCGCGTTGATTGCGCGGATGCCCACATCCATGGACTGCCTGACGGGGGCGCGATGAAGCGGGTTGATGATATCGCCGGTCAGATCGACCTGGGCTGCCGCCTGCAGCGGACCGCCACCGTCCAGCGGCTGGCCGGTGCCGTTGATGACCCGGCCGAGCAGTTCCGGTCCGACCGGCACCCGGCTGGCAGCCGACAAAGGCACAACCCGGGCGCCCGGACGCAGCCCCTCAATAGCGGTCAACGGCATCAGATAGACGCGCTCATCTTCGAACCCCACGACTTCCGCTTCCACCGTGCCTACACCCTGCCCCTGAATCACGCAGCGATCACCCACGACCATGGGACAACCCACGCACTCGAGCGTCAGGCCCACCATGCGGGTCAGCCGACCGGACAGTTCAGGTTCAATTTTCGGCGGGAGGTACTGCCCTAAACGCTGAAGGCGTTCAGCCAGCGGGCGATTCGTCATCAGCCTGCTCCTCATCGCTGTCGGTGGACAGAACGTCCCGATGGAAGTCCGTCAATTCCCCCATGCGAGCGTCCAGTTCAACACTGTCGCCGGGTTCATCACTGGAAAGCTGACGGTCGAGCATGCTCTGAACCGCTTTCTGGAAACGTTTTTCGGCGGTGAAGTCCACCAGACTGTGCCGGGTTTCGACCTTGCAGCCTCCGGGCAGAATCGTCTCGTCTTCCACCACGCCGGTTTCTGACTCGAACCGGCCGGCTACTTCACGTACCCAGTCTGCATCGACCGGATTGACACGGATCGTCACGTTCTCCCGCGTGGAGGGCAGGCTCGCGACGGCCTCGCGCACGACCGCCTGAATGTGGGAAGAATCGGTGGCCAACTCGCGGAAAACCACGGCCCGCGCCAGCACCGTGGTCAGATTAAGCAGCGCGGTTTCCAGCTCGTCCTCGTGCCGGCGGATCGGGTCAAGCAGCTCGCCCATCACCGCTTCGAGTCGCTCAAGGCCGGCGTCAATTTCCTGGCGGGCGTTCTCAAGGGAGGTCTCGCGCCCGGCCGCCGTGCCTTCGGCGTGGCCGGTCTCATAGCCTTCCTTGTGACCCTGCTCCCGGCCTTTGGCAAGACCGTCCTGGTAACCGTCGTCATGACCGGCGGTCCGTCCATCCTCGTAGGCGGCCTGCCGGATTTCCTCGATGTCGGCCGCCGTCAGCGGTTTGACGTCGCGCTCTTCAACCCGCGCCACTTCGTTGCCCTGTTGATCGAGCAGCGGCAGTTCCCAGCGCTCGTAAGCGGTCAGTTCCTCAGACGGGATACGGTCGAGATGACGGCGG
>JAWVWU010000440.1:0-2744 GCA_033723595.1 Marinobacter sp.
CTGATCGTGTTGTTCGCCGGTGGCAGTTACTTTGACTGGTTCCCCCTCCGTGGGCTCACCTCCCAGGGGTTTGACCAGATGACCTGGTACCAGAAGGTCGGCGACTACGCCTGGCATCTGGTGCTTCCCGTAACCGCCAACGTCATCGGTGGTTTCGCGACACTGACGTTCCTCACCAAAAACTCGTTCATGGACGAGATTGGCAAGCACTATGTGGTTACCGCCCGGGCCAAAGGGCTGGACGATCGCCGGGTGCTCTACGGCCATGTGTTCCGCAACGCCATGCTGATCGTGATTGCCAGTCTGCCCGGTGTTCTGATCGGGCTGTTTTTCACCGGGTCGCTGTTGATCGAAGTGATTTTCTCCCTCGACGGTCTCGGACTGCTGGGCTTTGAATCGGCACTGAATCGCGATTACCCGGTGATCTTTGGCACCCTGTATATTTTCACGCTGATGGGTCTGATCCTGAAGCTGATCAGCGACATCACTTACGTGCTGGTGGATCCCCGCATCGATTTTGAGAGTCGGGAGAACTGATGACCAAACTGACCCTCTCCCCGATCCAGCAACGCCGCCTGGCCAACTTCCGGAACAACCGTCGTGGCTACTGGTCTCTGTGGATATTCCTGTTCCTGTTCGGTCTGTCGCTGATGGCCGAACTGATCGCCAATGACAAACCGCTGGCGATTTCCTATCACGGCGAACTGTATTTCCCGGTTGTACAGACCCTGTCCGAAGAGACTTTTGGCGGTTTCCTGCCGACTGAAGCCGATTACCGGGATCCCTTCGTTAAAAAGGAAATTGAGGCGCACGGCTGGATACTCTGGCCACCAGTGCCGTTCAGCTACGACACCATCAACTACAATCTGGACCAGCCCTCCCCGGCGCCACCGTCGGCCGTGAACTGGCTGGGCACTGACGATCAGGGCCGGGATGTGGTCGCCCGGGTGATCTATGGCTTTCGCATTTCGGTGCTGTTCGGCCTGACGCTGACCACCCTCAGCTGCCTGGTCGGCGTCGTGGTGGGGGCGATCCAGGGCTACTACGGTGGCAAGGTGGATCTCATCGGCCAGCGCATGCTGGAGGTCTGGTCCGGGCTGCCGGTTCTGTACCTGCTGATCATTCTGTCGAGTATTGTGCAGCCCAACTTCTGGTGGTTGCTCGGGATTATGCTGCTGTTCAGCTGGATGGGGCTAGTGGACGTCGTGCGAGCCGAATTCCTGCGCGCCCGCAATTTCGAATACGTCAGGGCGGCCCGGGCACTGGGCCTGGGCAACCGCATGATCATGTTCCGCCACATCCTGCCCAATGCCATGGTGGCCACCCTGACCTTTGTGCCCTTCATCCTGACCGGCGCCATAACCGGACTGACGTCACTGGACTTTCTGGGCTTCGGCCTGCCGTCCGGCTCACCTTCGCTGGGTGAACTGATCGCCCAGGGCAAGGCCAATCTGCAGGCACCCTGGCTCGGCATCTCCGCCTTTGTGAGCCTGGCCATCATGCTGACCCTGCTGGTTTTCGTTGGCGAAGCCGTGCGCGACGCGTTTGACCCGAGAAAGACCTGATATGAGCAAGCTGCTGGACATCTCAGACCTGACCATTGCCTTTGACGACGGCCCCAACGTCGTGGAGAACGTATCACTGAGCCTGGACAAAGGTGAGATCGTTGCTCTCGTCGGCGAGAGTGGCTCCGGCAAATCGGTCACCGCCCTGTCGATACTGCGTCTGCTTGACGAGCGTCATGTGCGCTACCCCAGCGGCCGGATCCTGTTCCACGACCAGAACCTGCTGGACATTGATCCGCAACCGTTGCGCCGGATCCGGGGACGACAGATCAGCATGATCTTCCAGGAACCAATGACGTCGCTCAATCCCTTGCACACGGTCGAAAAGCAGATCACTGAAACCCTGGCCCTGCACCGGGGCCTGCGCAACCAGCAGGCCCGCGATCGCTGCGTGGAGCTGCTGGAACTGGTCGGCATCACCAACGCTGCCGAACGACTCGGCAGTTACCCGCATCAGTTATCGGGTGGCCAGAAACAGCGGGTCATGATCGCCATGGCGCTGGCCAATGAACCCGATCTGCTGATCGCCGACGAGCCCACCACGGCCCTCGACGTAACGGTCCAGAAACAGGTTCTGGAATTGCTCCAGTCACTGCAGCACCGACTTGGCATGGGGATACTGCTGATTACCCATGATCTGTCGATTGTGCGTCGTTATGCCGACCGGGTCGTCGTTATGGAGCACGGCCGCGTGGTCGAGCAGGCCCGGACAGCCACCCTGTTCAGCGCACCAAGGCATCCTTACACCCGAAGTCTGCTGGACGCCGAACCTCCGGCGTCACCGCCCCCGGTTGAACCGGGCTCCGAGCCGCTGCTTGCAGTAACGGACCTGAACGTGCGCTTTACCACCCGCAAATCGCTGTTGGGTAAAACGCTCGCCGCGTTCCACGCGGTCCAGAACGTCAGCTTCGAACTCACTCGCGGGGAGACGCTCGGCATTGTGGGCGAAAGCGGCAGCGGCAAGACGACGATTGGCCATGCGCTGCTGAAGTTGACCCAGAGCGACGGCGATATCCGGTTTGGACAGGATCAGCTGTCCGGACTCAACCAGAGGCAGTTCCGACCCTATCGGCGACGGATGCAGATCGTATTCCAGGATCCGTTTGGCAGTCTGAGCCCGCGTATGTCGATTGCAGAGATTGTGCGCGAGGGGCTGCTGATCCACGATGCGGACGCGCC
>JAWVWU010000441.1:0-2742 GCA_033723595.1 Marinobacter sp.
AATACCCCACCGGCCGGCTGCTGCGCGATGCCAAGCTGTATGAGATCGGCGCCGGCACCCAGGAAGTGCGGCGCATGCTGATCGGCCGTGAACTGTTCCGGGAATCCAACTGAGACGCGCCATGGCTATTCTACACAGCACCATTCAACCCCAGTCCGCTGAATTCCGCGACCGCAAAGCCGGCATGGAGGCACTGGTTGCCGATCTGCGCCAGCGCCTGGCAGTCGCGGCCAGCGGCGGCGGTGAAGCGGCCCAGACACGGCACATCGGTCGCGGCAAACTGCTGCCCCGTGACCGGGTCAACCGGCTGCTTGACCCCGGCTCGCCGTTCCTGGAAGTCGCGCCTCTGGCGGCCGATGACGTTTACGGCGAGTCTGTACCGGCGGCGGGCATCATCGCCGGCATCGGACTGGTCGAAGGCGTTGAGTGCATGATCGTGGCCAACGATTCCACGGTCAAAGGCGGCACCTACTACCCGTTGACCGTCAAGAAGCACATCCGGGCCCAGACCATCGCCGAGGAAAACCACCTGCCCTGCATTTACCTGGTGGACTCAGGCGGCGCCAACCTGCCCCGGCAAGACGAGGTCTTCCCCGACGCCGAGGATTTTGGCCACATCTTTTTCCGTCAGGCCAACATGTCCGCCAAGGGCATCCCCCAGATCGCGGTGGTGCTGGGACTGTGCACCGCTGGTGGTGCCTATGTCCCGGCCATGGCGGACGAGAGCATCATGGTCAAGGGCCAGAGCTCGATCTTCCTGGCCGGCCCACCGCTGGTGAAAGCCGCCACCGGCGAGACCGTCAGCGCCGAGGAGCTCGGCGGTGCCGACGTGCACTGCGGCATCTCCGGCGTGGCGGATCACCTCGCCCACACCGAAGCCGAAGCGCTCGAGCGGGCCCGGCGCTGTATCGCCAACCTCAACCACCGCAAACCCGACGACCTGCGCCTGAAAAGCCCGCAAGAGCCGCTGTATCCCGCCGAGGACCTCTACGGCATCGTGCCGACCGAGTTACGCACCCCCTACGACGTGCGCGACGTCATCGCACGGTTGGTGGACGGGTCCGAGTTCGATGAGTTCAAGGCGGGCTTCGGCACCACTCTGGTCTGCGGCTTCGCCCACCTCTACGGTATGCCGGTCGGCATCGTCGCCAACAACGGGATTCTGTTTGCCGAATCTGCCCAGAAAGGCGCCCATTTCATCGAACTGTGCAGTCAGCGCGGCATTCCGCTGGTGTTCCTGCAGAACATCACCGGCTTTATGGTGGGCAAGCAGGCCGAGCATGGCGGCATTGCCAAGCACGGCGCCAAAATGGTGACCGCGGTGGCCTGCGCACGGGTGCCCAAGTTCACCGTGATCATCGGCGGCAGTTTCGGGGCCGGCAACTACGGCATGTGCGGCCGCGCCTACCAGCCCCGGTTCCTGTGGATGTGGCCCAACGCCCGCATTGCCGTCATGGGCGGCGAGCAGGCTGCCGGCGTTCTCGCGGACGTCAAGCGTGTCGGTTACGAGCGCCAGGGCAAGGACTGGAGCGCCGAAGAGGAAGCCGCGTTCAAGCAGCCGGTGATCGATCAGTTCGAGACCCAGTCCAGCCCTTATTACGCCAGCGCGCGCCTGTGGGACGACGGTGTGATTGACCCGGCCGACACCCGACGGGTACTTGGCCTGGCGCTGTCCGCCGCCCTTAATGCCCCTGCCGAAGCGACGCGCTTTGGCGTTTTCCGAATGTAAGGAGCTCGCCATGACGACCTCGTCTGTTGACAGCCGGACCGACCACCGCGGGGTGACGGTGATCACCCTGAACCGGCCCGACAAGCGTAACGCCTTTGATGACCGCATCATCAGCGAACTGACCGCGGCACTGAACGACGCCGCCGCCGACCCCGCCTGCCGGGTTGTGGTCCTTGCCGGCGCCGGCCGGCATTTCTCCGCCGGCGCTGACCTGGGCTACATGCAGCGCACGGCGGAACTGAGCCGGGAAGAGAACATCGAGGACGCCCGGCGCCTCGCCCGCCTGATGCAGGTGCTGGATCAACTGGCCGTGCCGACCGTTGCGCGGGTTCAGGGTGCGGCGTTCGGTGGCGCCATCGGGCTGATCTGTGCCTGTGATGTGGCCATCGGTGCCGACAACGCCCGCCTGTGTCTCAGCGAGGCGCGCCTCGGGATTACACCAGCCGCCATTGGCCCCTACGTGGTCCGCGCGATGGGACCGCGCCAGGCACGGCGCTATTTCCAGAGCGCTGAGGAAATACCCGCTCAGCAGGCCGTTGACCTGGGGCTGCTGCATGAGCAGATCCCCGAGTCCGAACTGGACGAGCGGGTGGAAGCGCTGGTTGCTACCCTGCTCCGCAACGGCCCGGTGGCCATGGCCGCCGGCAAGGCACTGGTGGACCGGATTGCCGGCACCGGAAATGACCCGTCACTTATCGAGCATACCGCCAACGTGATTGCCGACCTGCGCACGGGTCCCGAAGGCCAGGAAGGGCTGCAGGCCTTTTTTGAGAAACGTTCTCCGAAATGGGCAGTAACCTCCTGATGAAAAAGTCTATTCGTTCCGTTCTGATTGCCAATCGTGGCGAAATTGCGCTGCGTATCATCCGCACTGGCCAGCGTATGGGCCTGCGCTGCATTGCGGTCTATTCCGAGGCCGACGCCCAGGCGCCCTTCGTACTGGCCGCTGATGAAGCCGTCTGCATCGGACCGGCGGAAGCGGCCCAGAGCTATCTGGACACCGACAAGGTGCT
>JAWVWU010000442.1:0-2733 GCA_033723595.1 Marinobacter sp.
CACGATCGCCGCAACGGCGCCGGCGTCAAGGGCGGCCATAAGGAACTGATGGCCATCAAACCGTTCACCCCTGAGCGCGACGTACAGGTTGCCCGGCTGCAGGGTCCGGGTGTCCGTGGACACACCGGAGAACGTCAGCGACGTATCGGGTACGGGGACGCCCAACCACGCTCCTGCTTCGGCAAGAGAAAACGGGCGCATCATGCTACACCTCCAGTCAACGACAATGCCGCGCGGACCTGCTCGGCATCACTGAACGGGAGCCGCGAACCCGCTATCTCCTGCCAGGACTCATGGCCCTTGCCAGCCACCAGCACGACATCGCCCGGCACGGCCTGGACAACCGCCTGTCGAATTGCCTCGGCCCGGTCGTGTATAACCTGGACGGATCCGGGATCCCGGAAACCGGCAAGAATGTCCTGCACGATGGCATCGGGTTGCTCACCGCGGGGATTGTCGTCGGTGACAATAACCCGGTCAGAGAGTGCTTCTGCCACACTCGCCATCTCCGGACGCTTGCCACTGTCACGGTCGCCGCCACATCCGAACAGACAGATCAGTTGACCGCCTACGTGTGGGCGCAGTGCTGTCAGTGCATTCTTCAGCGCGTCCGGCGTGTGGGCGTAATCCACTACAACCTGCACGTTGTTCACGCCCCGATAGAGCTCCAGCCGGCCCGGCGGGGGCGTCAACGATGGCACGGCGTCAATCACGCGGGCCAGTGGTACACCCAGACTCAGCACCGCACCCAGTGCTGCCAGCAGGTTGCTGACGTTGAAGGCGCCAAGCAGCGCGGCATTGACGGTGAAAGGCCCCCAGAGTCCGTCAACACCGATCCGGAAGCCGTCCTGCTGAGGCTCGAAACTGGTCAGCCACAATTCCGTCTGGGGCTCATGCAGACTGTAACGAACCCGGTCACAGGTGCCCTCCAGCTGTTCAAACAACTGACGGCCAAAGGGATCGTCAAAATTGATCACCGCAAAATGCAGCTCCTCACGGGTAAACAGACGGGCCTTGGCTTTCCCGTATGCCTCCATGGAGCCGTGGTAATCCAGATGATCGCGGGTCAGGTTGGTAAAGACAGCGCCTGTGATGTTGATACCATCGGTGCGACCCTGAGCCAGCGCGTGAGAAGACACCTCAATGGCGGCCGCCCGACCGCCCTGGGCCAGGATGTGAAACAGGCCACGGTTGAGCCGCACGACATCCGGAGTCGTGTGGGTAGCAGGCTGCAAACGACCGGGCATGCCATACCCCAGCGTTCCCATCAGCCCACAGGGCGTCCCCGTCGCATTCAGCAACTGGGCGATAAAATGCGTGACCGATGTCTTGCCATTGGTGCCGGTCACACCGAGCACTCGAAGTCGCTGCGATGGGTGCTCGAAGAACCGGTCTGCCAGAACACCGAGTTGCGCCTTCAGGTTGACCACCGGCACCATCAGGGCACTTCGATACTCGCTGCATTCAGCGGGCTGCTGCGAATCCAGAAGCACCACCGTCGCGCCCCCATCAATGGCGGTATCCACGTAATGATCGGCCGGCGTTCGGGCCCCGGGCAGCGCCACGAAGGTATCGCCCGACGTCACTTCACGGCTGTCGGTTTTCAAGCCGTGAATCGTGACATCGAACACCGATGGCACATCGACGATGCCTTGCAGCAGGGTGCTCAGTGACGTGATACACATACGCGTTACCCCCGGTCTCCGGAGTCCGTCGCAGGCTCTGACGATGCCTTCGCATCGAGTGCCAGCTCCGGCTTCACATTCAGCAGCCGCAGCGCGCTACCCATTACCCGGGCAAAGACCGGCGCCGCCACCTCACCTCCATAATATTCCGCTCCCTGGGGCGCATCCACGGCCACCACAGTCACCAGACGTGGGTTATCGGCCGGCGCCATCCCCGCGAATATCGCCTTGTATTTGCTCTTCTCGTAGCCGTTTGACCCGACCAGGTGCACCGTGCCGGTTTTTCCGCCAGCACTGTAGAAATTCAATTGCGCACGCTTACCTGTGCCACGCTCTACAACACCCCGAAGCATTTTGCGAACGTCCGCGGCAATTTTCTCAGACAGTACCCGTGTGCCTTCGGCCGGCTTGTCCTTGCGAATAAGACTCAGCGGATAGCGAATACCACCATTGGCCAACACCATATAAGCCTGCGCCAGTTGCAATGCATTGACACTCATGCCGTAGCCGTATGAGAGGGTCGCTTCCTGAACCGGACTCCAGCGCGGCGGGCTGGGCAGCACGCCGACTGCCTCGCCCGGGAAGCCGATACCGGTCGCCTGACCAATGCCCATGCGGTAAAACATGTCGTGAATAACATCACCACCGATGTCGGTGGCGACGTGACTGATACCCACATTGCTGGAGTGGACCACAATGCCGGTAAGGTCCAACACTTTATAGTTGTGGGAGTCGCGGATCGTGAAGCGACCGAACCGGCGATAGCCGGGCGATGTATCGACCTTGGTGGTGGGCTTGTAACGACCCGTCTCGAGGGCCGCTGCGACGGTGATCGGTTTCATGGTCGAGCCGGGCTCGAACAGATCCGTGATCGCCTTGTTGCGCATGCCATCGGCATTCAGGTTGCTGCGATCGTTCGGGTTGTAGGATTGCTGATTGACCATGGCGAGCACTTCGCCGGTATCCACATCCAGCATCACCAGCGTGCCACCGTGCGCGTGGTGCGCCTCCACCGCGGCTTTCAGCTCGCGGTAGGCCAGGTACTGCA
>JAWVWU010000443.1:0-2728 GCA_033723595.1 Marinobacter sp.
CTGGAAATCCGTGCCGGCACGGGCGGGGATGAGGCGGCCATCTTTGCCGGTGACCTGTTCAAAATGTATTTGCGCTATGCCGAGCGCCAGGGCTGGCAGGTGGAAGTGCTCAGCGAAAGCCACGGTGAGCACGGCGGCTACAAGGAAGTGATCAGCCGCGTGGCCGGCCCCGGCGTCTACGGAACGCTGAAGTTCGAGTCCGGTGCCCACCGGGTGCAGCGGGTGCCCGAAACCGAATCCCAGGGCCGTATCCACACCTCGGCCTGCACGGTTGCGGTGATGCCCGAGGCCGACGAGGCCGACGCCATTGAAATCAACAAGGCAGACCTCCGGGTCGACACCTTCCGCGCCTCCGGTGCCGGCGGTCAGCACGTCAACAAGACCGATTCTGCGATCCGCCTGACCCATATTCCCACGGGCATGGTGGTGGAGTGTCAGGAGGAGCGTTCGCAGCACAAGAACCGCGCAAAAGCCATGAGCCTGTTGCAGGCCCGTTTGCGGGATGCACAGAGTGAGCAGCAGCAGAGCAGTGAGGCCGAAACCCGCAAGAGCCTGGTCGGCAGTGGCGACCGGTCTGAACGGATTCGCACCTACAATTTTCCACAGGGCCGGGTAACCGATCATCGCATCAACCTGACCCTGTATCGCCTGGATGAAGTGATTGGTGGCGATCTGGACGCCGTGATCGGCCCGCTCAAGCAGGAGCACCAGGCAGATCTGCTGGCCAGTCTGGCCAATGAGTAAGCCTTTGCTTACCTGTGAAGTGGCGCTGGCAGACGCTGCATCACGCATTGGCGGGGACTCGCCCCGACTTGATGCCGAGCTGCTGTTGGGCCAGGTGACCGGCTGGTCCCGTACCCGGTTGCGGGCCTGGCCCGAACAGGTCGTCAGCGCCCGGCAGCAAGTTGAGTTCGACCATCTGGTCGCGCAGCGGGTGGCCGGTCACCCGGTCGCCCATCTGCTTGGCGAACAGGGCTTCTGGTCGCTGCCTCTGGCGGTGAATGACACCACGCTGATTCCCCGCCCCGATACCGAATGCCTGATTGAGCAGGTATTGACGCTGCCCTTGCCGGACAACGCCCGGGTGCTGGACCTGGGAACGGGTACCGGTGCCATTGCTCTGGCCCTGGCCAGCGAGCGGTCCGGCTGGCGCATTCAGGCCTGTGACGCTCACCCCGGTGCGGTCGAACTGGCCCGGTTAAATGCCCGTACTCTGGGGCTCAGAATAGATGTTCGCCAGAGTGACTGGTTTAGCGATTTGCCCGCGACCCGTTTTGATCTGTTGGTGTCGAACCCGCCTTACATTGCCAGTAACGACCCTCATCTGCAGCAGGGGGATGTCCGGTTTGAGCCGCCGTCCGCGCTGGTATCAGGGCAAGACGGGCTGGATGCTCTGCGATTGATTATTGCCGCTGCACCGGACTGGCTTGATGAGGGCGGCTGGCTGGCGGTCGAGCACGGGTACGACCAGTCGTCTGCAGTTTGCGAGCTGTTTACAACGACCGGTTTTGGCGCCGTGCGGACAGTCCGGGACTATGGCGGTCGCGACCGACTGACACTCGGCCAATGGCGACCCGGGCAGACCCGCCACCCAGCCACGGGAGACCTTTCTCATGCTCAGTGATGACGAACTGCTGCGCTACAGTCGCCAGCTTCTGTTACCCCGGTTTGATGTTGCCGGGCAGGAACGCCTGAAAGCCGCCCACGTGCTGGTCATCGGTGCCGGTGGTCTGGGCTGCCCGGTAGCGCTTTATCTTGGTGCGGCCGGGGTGGGGCGGCTCACGCTGGTGGATGATGACCGGGTTGAGTCCGCCAACCTGCAGCGCCAGATCGCCTTTGACGAGGCGGATCTGGATCAGCTCAAGGCGCGGGCGCTGGCGGCGCGGATCCAACGCCTGAACCCACGGGTTGAGACCCGCGTGCTCGCCGAGCGATTGCAGGGAGATGCGTTAACGCGGGCGGTGGCAGAGTCGGACCTGGTGGTGGACTGCAGCGATAATTTCGCCACACGCTTCGCCACCAACCGCGCCAGCGTTGCCGCTGGCGTGCCACTGGTCTCGGGTGCTGCGATCCGGGGTGAGGGTCAGTTGTCAGTCTTTGATCCGCGCCAGCCGGCGGCGCCGTGCTACCAGTGCCTGTATGCAGAGCAGGGAAACGAGGAACTGACCTGTTCCGAGGCCGGCGTAATGGGGCCGCTCGTGGGCATCATTGGCGCCTGTCAGGCCATGGAAGCCATCAAGGTCATTGCCGGCGTCGGCGAGTCCCTGACGGGACGCCTGTTGCTGCTGGATGCCTGGCAGATGCAGTGGCGCGAAATGAAACTCGCCCGCGACCCGGAGTGTCCGGTGTGTGCGAGCAGGGCTTGATTTTTGCCCCGGATCGTTCCCCTCAGTTCTTCAGCGCCTGAAACCGCGCAATCGCCTCTTTACGGCTCGCTTTCAGGTCCACAATGGGTCGTGGGTAGCCACCAGGTATCACGCCGCCGGTCCAGGGCTGATGGATCCGTTTGTTATCGAGTTTGGCCAGTTCCGGCACGTAGCGCCGAATAAAGTCGCCGTCCGGATCGAAGCGTTCGCTCTGGGTGGCCGGATTGAAAATACGGAAGTAGGGCGCGGCGTCGGTTCCGGTCGATGCGCTCCACTGCCAGCCACCGTTGTTGGAGGCCAGAAAGCCGTCCGCCAGATTGGCCATGAACCAGGCCTCGCCAAGGCGCCAGTCCAGAAACAGA
>JAWVWU010000444.1:0-2724 GCA_033723595.1 Marinobacter sp.
CTAATCTCCTTTGAAGGGTAGAAAGACGGTCCCCGACCAACAGTGTAGCCTGAAAACCGTTTCCGGACGTCCGCGGGGAGAGCCGGATAGCGACGAGTTTGGACCAGCGACGACCGTTGGGCCCCGGCGTTACGGCCTGGCCGAACGAGATTGTCACGGCGGCTTCACGCGTCTGGGGGCTCACCCCGCTCGCACTTCCGGCATCGCAGCAGTGTGCCGAGGTGGCTTGCGCGCCCCGACTCCGTCATCACCCAGGGACGATTGACCCAGGGCGGCTGATTTCGAACGTGCTGGTTGTGGCCGCAGGCGAGTTCGGCGACCCAGTGTTGCTCCCGGTCACGGTGAAAGCCGATGATTGCCTGATCCATGGTTGGTCTCCGGGCGCCGCTCCGGTATGCCCACGGCACTCAGCGGCACTTTTGATTTGTGCGACAGTCGACTATTGTGTCAAATCAACGCCTGAAACCGACAGCATAAATCCGGAAGCCATGTCTGTAGACCTGTTTACCCGTCATTTCCTTGGCAGTTTTTTCCTGCTCATCGGCATCCTGTTTACCGCCCGCAGCCTGGGGCTGTCGGATCGACTTGGGTTCTCGCACATCAACTATAACCGGCGCGGCTCGGCAGGCTGGTGGAACCGGCAACTGTTCAACGCCTTTCGGGCGTTTATCCTGGCGGTGTGTCTGGCACGGATGGTCTGGCCGATAGACCCCTGGCTGGGCGTCATCGAGTGGCTTTATATACCGCCGGTCCTGCTGTTGGGGGTGACGCTGCTGCTGGTGTCTTTTGGCGGTGCAAGTTACCTTCAGGCCTACATGCACGCCGACTGGCGATCGGGCATTGACCAGACCCGCCGTCCGTCGCTGATTACCACCGGGCCGTTCGCACACAGCCGGAATCCGCTGTTCCTGGCGGTCATGACCGGACAGGCCGGCTTTTTCCTGGCTTTGCCCAGCGTGTTTTCACTGATCTGCCTGGTTGCCGGGGTAACCGTCCTGTGTCGCCAGGCACGGCTGGAAGAGGCCTCACTGGCTGAGCGTCTGGGTGTGGCCTACCTGACTTATCAGCGCCGGGTTCCCAGATGGTTCGGGCGCGTGTCCCGGTGACAGAATTGAGTCAGGGCTCGCGCAAGCGGGCCCTGACTGCAAACGCCGATTAACTGAACAGCTTGACCGCCAACTCAGCGACGTGACGGCCCTGGAAGCGGGCAATGGTCAGCTCACGCTCATCAGGCTGGCGGCTTCCGTCGCCGCCGGCGAGCGTCGACGCACCGTAAGGCGTGCCGCCACCGGGCTGGGAAATATCAAACAGCTCACCGGTGCCGTAGCCGATCGGTACCAACACCATGCCGTGGTGCGACAGCGTCGTCCAGGTAGAGGTAATTGTCAGCTCCTCGCCGCCACCGGTGCCTGTCGAGGTAAACACACTGGCCAGCTTGCCGAACAGTTTGCCTTTGGCCCAGAGTCCGCCGGTCTGGTCGAAGAAGGTCCGCACCTGACCCGACATGTTCCCGAACCGGGTCGGGGTCCCGACGATGATTGCGTCGTAGTCCGCCAGTTCGTCCGGCGTGGCCACCGGCGCCTGCTGATCGGCCTTGCCACCGGCGTTAGCGAACGCCTCGGCGTCCATGGTCTCGGGCACCCGCTTGACGGTCACGTCAGCACCGGCGACGCTGCGCGCGCCCTCGGCGACGGTGTTCGCCATGGTCTCCATATGACCATACATTGAGTAGTAAAGTACCAGTACCTTTGCCATATCAGTTCTCCCTCGTTTTCGCTGATAAACCGGATGTGACTCTCACACTAAAGCAGCTTTCCCGGCCCGGAAATCAAAAGATTTCGACCACATCCTTCAAAAAAACTGATTCGACCGACCACCGGTGTCGTATCCCATGAGCGGACCGTAATCAGCCCCGGTGGTTGAATTATCCCGAACGAGCACAACTAATCAGGGACACGCCGGAGGCTTCTGCCACCGCACAGACGCTCAGAACCGCAGAAACTCTGGCTGGAACGTCCATTTTCCAAACGCGCAAAGGACAGTTTTATGAAGATTCTTATGGTTCTCACGTCCCATGACCAAATGGGCGATACAGGTCACAAGACCGGTTTCTGGCTGGAAGAGTTTACGTCACCCTACTATGTATTCCGCGACGCTGGCGCCGACATCACACTGGCGTCGCCCAAGGGTGGCCAGCCGCCGGTCGACCCGAACAGTGAAGCCGAAGGTGCACTGACCGAATCGACCAAACGCTTCAGCGAAGACGCCCACGGCAAAGAAGCACTGGCCAGCACCAAGAAACTGGCAGACGTCGACATGAACGACTTTGACGCCATCTTCTATCCCGGCGGCCACGGTCCGCTGTGGGACCTGGCCGAGGACAAGACCTCCATCGCGCTGATCAAGAAAGCGTGGGAATCCGACAAGGTTGTCGGCGCTGTCTGTCACGCACCGGCGGTGTTCCGCCACGTCGAGATCAAACCCGGGCAGAACATCGTCGGCGGCCGCAAGGTCACCGGCTTTACCAACAGCGAGGAAGAAGCGGTCCAGTTGACCAAGATCGTACCCTTCCTGGTCGAGGACATGCTCAAGGAAAACGCCGGCGATTACTCTCGCGGCGACGACTGGGCTCCACACATTGTGGTGGATGGCAAGCTGATCACCGGCCAGAATCCGGCGTCGTCGGAAGGTGCTGCCAAGGCGGTCGTTCAGGCCCTGTCCTGA
>JAWVWU010000445.1:0-2724 GCA_033723595.1 Marinobacter sp.
AAGTCATCCTGACACCCACGCTGACGTTCATCGAGCACCTCCATAGCCGGACTCACCCGGCCCCGCTGCCGGTCGCGACGGACCGCGGATCAGTTGTTGGGGATTGCGACGCAGGCTGTCGGACAGCTGACGCAGTGATTCAGACGTTTGCCGGATATCGGCCAGCGTCGCATTCAGGGCCGGGAGCGTCCGCGACGACACCTGGTCGCTGATCGCACGGCCGCTTTGCGTGACCTGCCCGGCACTGCGGACGAGATCATCCACATGACGGGTGACGCCACTGGCCTGGTCCGCCAGCGTATTCAGGTTGCCCAGCAGCCTGTCGAGACCGGCGATGTTCCGGTCGAGTCGGCCGGCCAGATCCGGCACCGCGGCCGCCCCCTTGTTCAGGTTATCGGTCAGCTCCGCCAGATTACCGGCCACCTCGTTGAAGCCGGCAATCATCTGCTGGATCTGGGCCTGGTTGTCACTGTTGAGCAAATTGCCGAGCGAGGTGGTAATCCTATCCAGTCGCGCCATTAACCGATTGCCCTGATCGCCAAGACGATCCAGCATGGACGGTTTCATGGGGATTTCCGCCGGACGACCCGGCGGGCTGTCGAGCAGTGTCTGTTCGTTGCCGGCACTTTCCAGGGCCAACTGCGACAGGCCCGTTACGCCCTGCAACTTGAGGGTCGCATACACGTCCCGGCTGAGTGGCACCGACTGGTCAACCTCAATCCGGATACGGATCTGACCGGGATTGTCGTCTGCAAAATCGATCGAACGCACTCGCCCGACCTTGATGCCCCGATAGAACACCGACGATTCCGGCAGCAGGCCGTAGACGGAATCCTGGCTGGTCACGATGTAGGTCCGGGTTGCCTCTCGCGAGCCTGTCAGCCAGATCGCCCCCAGGACCAGACCCGCGCCCAACACCAGAATAAAAAGACCGGTCATCAGCGCGTAGGCACGATTATTCATAAGGCTGCTCCCTCAAAACCGGCACCCGTTCGGACTGACTGTCGGGCCTGAACACCCGATCCGCCCGGCTGCCGTGAAAAAAACTCCGGACGAAGGGGTGGTCGACCTGCCGGACGTCATCCGGCGTTCCGTCAGCAACAATGCGCTGATCCGCCAGGACCACGATCCGGGTACACAGATCGTGCATGACATCGAGGTCATGAGTAATCATGACCACGGTAAACCCCAGCTCGCTGTGCAGGCTGGACACCAGCTCAACAAAGGCATCACTGGCGATCGGATCCAGCCCCGACGTTGGCTCGTCGAGAAACAGCAATTCCGGCTCCAGTGCCAGTGCCCGGGCCAGCGCAACCCGCTTGACCATGCCGCCGGACAATTCGGAGGGCAGCCTTGCGGCCGCCTCGGGGTCGAGCCCGACCATCGACAGTTTCATCATCACCAGCTGCTTGATCAGCGACTCGTCCAGTAACCGTGACTCCCTGAGCGGGAACGCAATGTTGTCGAACACCGTCAATGCCGTAAACAGCGCTCCGCCCTGGAACAGCACCCCGCAGCGCTGGTGGAGCGCATTCAGGCGACTCCGTGAAAGTTGCCGTAGCGACTGCCCGAACAGCCAGGCTTCCCCTTCGGTCGGCCGGTTCAGGCCAATCATGGCTCGCATCAGCGTGGTTTTTCCGCTGCCGGAGCCGCCAACCAGCCCGACAATATCCCGCTCATACACCGTAAGGTTGATATCCCGGTGGACAACCTGGTCGCCAAACGCGGTACCCAGATCTGCCAGCCGGATCAGTTCGCGTGCGCTCACGAGGCCACCCCGACACCCCGGAACACGATCGCGAATACGGCGTCCGCGAGGATCACCAGGGTGATACTGGTGACCACGGCATTGGTGGTTTCCAGCCCGAGACTCTCGGTGTTGGGCTTGATACGCAGGCCGAAATGGCAGGCAATCATTGCGATCAGCAGGCCAAACACCACCGATTTTCCCAGCCCGATCCAGAGATTGGCGATAGGAACCACGTTTGGCAGCATTTCAATGAATCGGTTGAGGCTGATCCCCAGGGCTGCTTTTGCCGAGAGCATGCCGCCGATCAGTGCCATCACGTCAGTCCACAACACCAGCAACGGCATGGCAATCGCCAGCGCGGCCAGCTTGGGCAGTACCAGCCGGACACTGTGGGGAATCCCCATCACGGTCAGGGCATCGAGCTCTTCAGTGAGCCGCATCATGCCGAGCTGGGCGGCCATGGCCGAGCCGGAACGACCGGCCACCAGAATCGCCGCCAGTAAAGGACCCAGCTCCCGGATGATGGCCAGGCCCAGAATATTGACGATGAACACCTCCGCGCCAAACGAGCGCAGCTGCAGCGACGACAGGTAACTCAGTACGATACCGATGAGAAAGCCGACCAGGGCCGTTATACCCAGCGCCTTCACGCCGGCCTGGTAAATAGTGGCAGACAGATCCTTCAACGGGAATTGCCGGGGGCGACTCGCCAGCGCGAGCGTGTCCAGCGTTACCTGGCCGGTGAGCGCAAGCAGTCCGGTAACGTGGCTGACACCGCTGCGCCCGGCTTTGGCCAGGCGGTCCATCAGGGTCTCGTGCCGAAACCGGACCCGATCATCGTCCGGTGATCGCTCACGCCAGCGCCGAAACAGCGGCGCGTGCTCGTGGCGCAGCTCAACGTGCGCCGGAGGTTGGCCCTCGCAGGCCTGCCAGAGTATCAGCGCCCCGACGCTGTCGAGCGCCGAAATCGACCG
>JAWVWU010000446.1:0-2719 GCA_033723595.1 Marinobacter sp.
AACGGATGGTTGAGCAGAGTGTCTTCCCGCCCGCTGAGCAGGGCCTCGAGAAACAGCGCGCTTTTTCGGCTGACCTCCGCCGGACTGACGCCCCGGGCAAATCGCTGGGCGGTGTAGAGTTCGGCCAGCCGGGCCAACTGCGCGCGCGGCTCCCCCGAGGCTACCGCGGCAAACCGCCAGCTGCCGATGGAGGCACCGATCAGGGCCCGTTCCTGAGGCGCGCGGGGCAGCCACTCTCCGAAGATGGCCTTGTCGAGGCCGGAAATACCCAGCGCTTTGGGGCCACCGGCTGCCCCGGGAATCACATGAACATCGGACGGTTGCAGTCCCCGTTCCCGTAGCCGGATCAAGGCGCGCCTGCCGGCGCGAACGGTGAGTGCGGGTGGTCGATTGTGTATCGCAGTCATAGCGTTTCCCTGTCAGTGGCTCGGGATGGTATCGAACTCTGCCATCGTCGACCAGATTCCGGCGTCAGTCCGTATCTGCCTTGCTGATCGGCGCCTGCGATGGCACCGCGATCTGGCCCGGTGTGGGTTATACTGCGCGAAATGCTCAGCGAGACCGGTGTTATGTCCCGAGTTGCCCATGGCGAATCCACCCGTGAAAAGATCCTGCTCACGGCCCTGCGGCTTTATGCACAGCGCGGGCTGGACGGTGTCTCGCTCAGGACCATCAGCGCCGAATCGGGTACTCGCAATTCGGCCGCCGCCCACTACCATTTCGGCAACCGTCTGGGCGTGATCGAAGCGGTTCTGGCAATGATTACCAGCCATCTCCGGCCACGCTTCGAGGCGGGCATTGTCGCCGTCGAGCAGGCACCTCAACCCACCCTGCGCGATGTGGTCTGCGCCATGTCCCTGCCCTACCTGTCTTTGCTCTCCGGAAAAGTCAGCTGGGGACCCTCGGCGCTGAGGTTCATGGCCCACCTGCACGCCGATAACACCCGCGAGATCGTGTTGCTGTTGAAACGCCACTTCCGCCTCGAGGTGGAACGGATCGAGAGCCAGCTGCACCGGGCCCTGCCCGATGTGCCTCGCAACACCCTGCGGATCCGGCTGGCTTTCTCATTCGTCAACCTGATTCACGGGGCGGCCGAGATTGACTTGCTGGCTAACACGCCGTTCGGGGATATCCGTCCAGATGACATCACCCTGTTCAATCATTTTGTCGATTACGTCGAGGGCGGCCTCGGGTTTCCGGCCAGGCCTGCCTGACTTGCCCTTTTGGCTCACCCAAACCATGCTAGTGAGTGTCTGGTTATATGACGCAGCGCTGGAATAATCGGGATCAGGGAACGCCCCCAACGACAAAACACCGCAGGAGAACACGGTGAGTAAATGGACGACCCCAGGCCTTGAGGCGAGCAACCCAACGTTGGCAGTGCTGGGTTTCCGCCGCCAGATTGTGTACCACCTGCATTTCTGGGCGCTGGTGGCGGTGGCGCCCCTGATCCTCGTGCAATGGGCCCATGGCAACCATTTGCTGGCCGCACTGCTGGCGGTTTTCTGCCTCAATGCCGTGCTGGTCATGGCCTTCCTGAAATGGCGGGGCTTCTACCTCTTCAAGGGACGCTTCTTTGCCATTCTGGCTGCCGTCTGCGCCGTCTACTCCACCGCCATCAACGGCTACATCGGTCTTTACTGGTCCTATCCGGCGATCGCCGCCATTTTCTTCCTGCTGTCACTGCGCGAAGCCAGCATCAGCAATATCCTGTTCATCGGCGCCATGGCGGCGGTATCGTTCCAGCGATTTCCCGAACCTCACTTCTGGCGGATCGTGTTCTCACTGGCGCTCACCGGGATCTTTGTCATGGTGTTTGCCTGGCTGGTGGGGCGCCTGCAGGTGGAGCTGACCCGGATTGCCACCACCGACCCACTCACCGGCTGTTACAACCGCACCCAGATGGCCGATGTACTGAACGGTCAGATCCAGATGCGGGAGCGCTACGAACGGGTTTCAAGCCTGATTCTCATTGATCTGGATTTTTTCAAGGCCATCAACGACCGTTGGGGCCATGTGGTCGGGGACCGGGTGTTGCAGGAGTCCGCCTCACGCCTCAGACGACGACTGCGTGACAGTGACCAGCTGTTCCGGATCGGCGGTGAGGAATTCATGGTGGTGCTCCCCGAAACCCGCCAGAAAGATGCCGATTCCCTGGCCCATCAGCTCCTGACAACCCTCAGTGCGCGGCCTTTCCAGGAGGACATCCGGCTGACCGCGAGTGCGGGTGTCACCGAGGTGATCAAGGGCGAGACCTGGTCAACCTGGCTCAACCGCGCCGACCAGGCCCTTTATGCCGCCAAGTCCCAGGGTCGCAACCGGCTGATCAGCGTGCGCGGCTCGGCCAGTGATCCTGACCGGGGTATGTCCGAATCCGATGACGCGGCCCGCGCTTCCTGACAACCGGCCGTCAAAGCTGCTTGTGAAAGGCCCTCACCGCCTGGTAGACCTCTGCCGGACTCTCGTAATGCGGGTAATGCCCGACACCACGCAAACTGACCACATCGGCGGCCGGAATCAGCTCACGGTAGCGCATGGCCATGGCAATACCCGAGACCGGATCCGCCGTACCGGAAATCAGGCGCTTCGGGCGGTCGTAGTCGACCAGCGCATTGACCCAGCGGTTGCGATGACAGCGGCGCTCTTCCATGTAGTGAATCAGTCGGTGCAGAATGCCGCGACCGTTGTTGTACGTCAGCAGCCCCCAGAAATTGTCCAG
>JAWVWU010000447.1:0-2718 GCA_033723595.1 Marinobacter sp.
CCGTAGGTAATGTCGGCGTTATAGGCCGCGCGTTTTTCTTCGGGCGACTGTCCCGCCACGATGACCCCGACCTGAAGACCGAGGAACCGGTAGAGCTTGCCCATCCACTCGGCGTCCCGTCGGGCCAGATAGTCATTCACCGTGACCACGTGGACACCTTTGCCGCTGAGCGCGTTGAGGTAAACCGCGGCGGTTGCCACCAGGGTTTTGCCCTCACCGGTCTTCATCTCGGCAATGTGACCTTCATGCAGCGTGATACCACCGATCAGCTGCACATCGAAATGTCGCATACCCATGGCGCGTCGGCTGGCTTCGCGAACCGTGGCGAACGCCTCGGGCAGTATCTGATCCAGGGTCTCGCCCTCATCGAGTCGACGACGGAACTCCATGGTTTTCCCTTGCAACTCCGAATCCGACAGTCCACCGACAGATTCCTCAAGCTCATTGATTCGCGCGACCACTTTCCGCATACGCTTGATTTCGCGTGCGTTTTTACTGCCGAACATCTTCGTTGCAAGCTTTGTGAACATAGACCACTGCTTCTCTGGTTTTACGGAGAGCGTTCCGCTTTCTGACAAACGAACGCACGGTCCCGGACAGGCGCACTGACCAGACACTGGATATTGGCCCGACGTTTCACCCGCTCCGCTGAAGACGGCATTCTAACCCTATTTAACGGAAGGACAAAAGGAGACGGCTCACACTGGCTATATTCCCGGGCTTAAAGTGCCGCTTTACGCGGTCAGGGCTGCGAAAACAAGACGTCCGATGACTCCGGGAGAGACGGTGCGGGGGGCTCAGGGATGCAGACCGGGCCGTAACGCGGATCGGTTACGGCCCATCGTATCAACGGCTCGCGCGCTGAATGTACTTTTCAGGATTCAGGCTGTGGCCGTTGCGGCGGACTTCAAAGTGCACGTGCGGGCCGGTGGACCGACCGGTACTGCCCATCAGCCCGATGACCTGTCCCTTCTGGACGACATCGCCGACCGCTACCTTCACGGCCTTGTTGTGGCCATAGCGGGTTGTCAGGCCATCGCCATGATCAATTTCAACCAGGTTGCCATAGCCGCTGCGCTTGCCCGCCCAGGTGACTACACCCGCGGCCACGGCAATGACGTCGCTGCCCTCTTTGCCCGCCAGGTCGACGCCGTCATGCCACGCCCGGCGACCTGTGAAGGGATCGGAACGGTACCCGTAGTGGGATGACAGCCAGCCCCAGGTAATCGGGCGGCCGGCCACGAAACGATCGTCCTCAATCTTTTTCCGGGACATCAGGCTGTCCAGCAGCCTCAGCTGTTTTTCACGGTCATCCAGCTGGGCACTGAGCCGATCGATCATTTGTGACAGCTCGGGTACCGAGAAGGATTCACCATCAAGCGCATCCTGCGGGCCACCGACAGCAGCAGGCTGATCGAAATTGAATTCGTCGCTGGCCACCAGGCCCGAATCAATGAAGCGCTGGCCCAGGGCGTCCAGACGCAACAAACGGCCCTGCATCTGGCCGAGCCGCAGGGTCAGCGCGTCGATTTGCTGCCGACTGGTGTCACTGAGGTGACCCAGTTGCCGGCGCTGTTCGTCGATCCGGGATTGCCATTGTCGGATAACCGGCGAACTGGCCGGTTGGGCTTTGTCGGTTGACACAATGCCGGGCGCGAAACGGTAGCCCAGCCAGGCCGAGCCGGCCGCCAGGGCCAAGGCCAACACAATCAGACCGCAGGCCAGCGGCGCATTGAGCGCGAGGACCCGGGACTGACCGTGTTTCTTACCCACGAAGATAATGTTCATAAAGCGATCTGGATTCATAGGAAAGCCGCACCATCCATCCTGGTTGTGCGTCTCTCGTTAACCGACTGATCCTGCCAGGCATCCATCGCCGGATTGCGGGCTGTGTCCCCGACAACTCAATCCTGGGCAGCATGTCTAATAAGGTGTGTGGTCAAGCGGGTCCATCGACGCAAATCACTATCGGCGACATGGACATACACCCGAGCACAATGTAAAAGGAGTGTAATACAGGCACTGCCGATAAACCGTGCCGAAGTGTAACCAATCGTAACCCGTTGAGTCGAGTTTCCTTGCCGTCATGAAAAAGAAATCCGGTCTCAGTCTTCGCTCTGATGACACTACGCAGGCACCGTCGCTGCGACAGTTGCTCGCCCGCGCAGAGGTTCATCAGGCCGCCGAACGTCATCTGCTGCGCTGCTTGCCTGACCGCCTCCAGAGCGGCGTTCGTTTCGTCTCCGTGCACGACGGCGACCTGACTCTGAGTGCCGAATCGTCAGCTCTGGCCAGTCAGCTCCGGCTTCGTCAGCACGAGATCATGACCAGCCTCCGGGAAGAGGAGCTTTTTCGTTTTGTCTGGCGCCTGACGGTGAAAGTCGTTCCACCGCGCTTTACCAGCCGGGCCGTCGTTCCCCGGGTACCGCTCAGTAACGAAAATGCCCGGCTCCTCGAAGAGGAAGCCGGGCACACGAAGGATAAAAACTTACGCGAGGTTCTCGAAAAACTCGCTAGCCACGTCCGGACCTGAAGCGTCCCGCCTCAGGCCTCAGCCGCCAGCACAGGCTTCATGTAAGAAATCGGCGCAAGTGACTCGTCGTCAAACGTGACCACTTCCCAGGCGTCGGTTTCAGCACGCAACTTGCGTAACAGCTTGTTGTTCAGATCATGGCCGGACTTGATACCCCGGAACTCGCCGATCAGGCTGTTGCCCAA
>JAWVWU010000448.1:0-2709 GCA_033723595.1 Marinobacter sp.
ATCGCGGCCTGCCGGTCGTCCAGATAGGCCAGGAAATAGAGCGTGAACTTCATCTCGGGAAAGTCCAGTTTCCGCACCAGATGCATGCCCATGATGCGGGTATAGAAATCCAGGCTGGTTTCCGGATTCTTGATGCGGAGCATGGTCTGGTTGAATACATAGCCCTCGGTTTCCGGGACTGAGTCGTCGTAGAGGCCGGGGGCGTTTTCAAAATGCCGTGGCATGGCTGGCTCCATTTTTGGTCGGTATAAGTGCACTACCCTGCGTTCGACACCGCTCAATTTCAAGGGTGCGCAAAAAAACCCGCCGATGGAGACACCTCACCGGCGGGTTGAATGATGACAACGGGAGTTCATTCCAGGCGCCATCGCAGAGGCTTACGGACGCCCGCGGAAAACCGATCAGCCGTGGCCGCCGGTGGCTCAGCTCAACTGGTCTTCCTCCCCTTTGTAGTAGGCGGCAACCCGCGGATTCATCACTTTTTTCCACAGCGGCGGTATCAGCGCCAGTACCACCATGGCGGCATAGCCGGCCGGCAACTGGGGCGCGACGTCATGGTGGCGCAGCACCTGGTAGCGGCGCTTGGCGTAGGCATGATGGTCACTGTGCCGTTGCAGATGGAACAGAAACACGTTGGTCAGGAAATAGTTGGAATTCCAGCTGTGCTCGGGGGTGGTGCGCTCGTAACGGCCATTCTCCAGCTTGCGACGATGCAGGCCGTAATGCTCCAGGTAGTTGACGATTTCCAGCAGGGTAAAGGCCATGAAGCTCTGCCCCAGAAAGAAGGCCGCCCCCAGCCAGCCAAACGCCAGCGAGAACCCCGCCAGTACCGCAACGGTGAGGGCATACCACCAGATCAGCTCATTGCGCCAGTGAAACGCGGGCAACCCCTTGCGTTGCAGTCGCTGGGCTTCCAGGCGCCACGCATTCACAAAATTGCGCCCGTAGGCTCGGGGCAGAAAGTTGTACAGCGACTGGTTAAACCGTGACGAGGACGCGTCGTCGGGCGTGGACACGTGCACATGGTGGCCCCTCAGATGCTCCACCTTGAACCCGGCGTAGCTCACCAGCGCCAGCAAAAAGCCGCCGGCCCGGGTCTCGAGCTTGCCGTCCTTGTGAATCAACTCGTGAGCCACATTGATGCCCAGGCCACCGACGATGCCGATGGAAACCACCCAGCCAATACTCCCGACCACGCTGAATGTTCCTGACGCCAACACCAGCATGCTCCAGACCAGCAGTGCCGCATAGGCTGCGACCCAGCCCAGGGTCATCACCTGGTAAAAGCGCTCGCCGACCATCTGCGGGACATCCGCCTCCTCATCGGGGTTCAGGGCATCCTGGCCAAGCAGAAAGTCCAGCAACGGGATAATGCCAAAGACAAACACCGGCACGCCCCAGGCGAACAGGTTGATCCACCCGGTCGCTTCGCCCGCCTTCAACAGCAGCAACGGCAGTACCAGCGGCAACATGGCGATCAGGAAACTGTACTTCTTGAGTCGCAGCAGCAGGCGGCGGCGAACCGGATCCGGCTGGCTCAGGGCAATGGGGTTGACGCTCACGGTTAAGACCTCTCTCACACATGAAATGGCACGGACCGGCGCAGCTATCGCCTGCTCCTCGTCCGCCTGTTATTGACTTCCTTGTCTTGCTGACTGCAATATTGTCCTACAATTTATCAATCGTCAACCTGGCATGGTGATTTTGTGAGCAGTGTCCTAAAATCGCGGTCGAGAGGGCCCGACCCGGGCCATGGGGGTATACCGGCGGAAGCCGTCAAGAGAGCGACTATGGAATTTCAGGTGCCCAACACGCTGGCGGAGCAGATCGCCAACTTTCTGGCCGAGCGCATCATGAATGGCCGGATCTCGCCGGGGGCGCGCATCCATGAGGCCACCATTGCCACCGAACTGGGCGTGAGCCGGGCCTCGGTCAAGGAAGCCCTGTACACCCTGGAGCGCTGGCACCTGGTGGACATTCAACCCCGCCGCGGGGCCTCCGCCAGCCGGCTCGACGCAGACCACGCGGCGGAGCTCTACGACGTCTACATGCACCTGCTGATCATGCTGGCCAGACGCCTGTGCGAGCGCTGGCAGGAATCCGACCGGAACACATTGCTCGAGGCTGTGGCCGGCGTTACCCGGGCCATGCAGGCGGGCTCACCGGACGTTGCCGGGGTGGTGCAAGCCAGTTTCGACGTGATGGATCGGTGCTGCGCGGTGGTAAACAACCCGTATCTGACGGAGGCGCTGGCCAACTTCAAGCCGGCGGTGAGTCGAGCCTATTATTTCAGCGCCGACCGTTACCGGCAGGACCTGGACCGCACCGGAGCGTTTTTTGTGCGACTGACCCGGGCCGTGCTGGCGCGGGATACCGAGGAAGCGGAGCGGCAGGTCGCCGGATTTGCCCACCATCAACAAACACTGATTCGCCAGGCCTTGTCCGCGGAGCCGCTGCCAGCCGGGGGCTGATCGACGTCGGCACAGATCTTCCCGTGCCGTCTCATGAACGGCACCGGTGCCATTGGCCGGGGACGCAGACTGTGATCCCCCGCACAGACCCGGCCGTTTCCTGACATTATTGTAACAATCTGTAATGCTGCGTTGGTTTAGAGAACTGGCGAGCCGTTTTCTGGCGCGCGTGACCGCCCACCGGTTCACAGGTTCCCTCGCTGTCCCCTGCAGCCATCAACAAACAAAAAGGACTTTG
>JAWVWU010000449.1:0-2707 GCA_033723595.1 Marinobacter sp.
AAGTGATCCTCTTCAACCTGTGCGGCCATGGTCATTTCGACATGGCGGCCTACACGGCGTATTTTGCCGGCGAGCTGCAGGATCACGAGTACGACGACAGCGAACTGGCCATGGCGCTGTCGGGCCTGCCGGTGATGTAAACCGCGTGCGCTTTCCGGGTCAGTCTGATACCGGCTGACTGGCCTGGGAATGCGCGCCAATCTCCTGCGCCTCCGCATCCGGCGGACGGTCTGATCGAGCCCTTCCGGTGACGCACGTCTGGCATCCACCGATCCGGCATCAGGGAATTCCGGGCGTCCGCGGCCGGCATTGAACATGCTGCCAGTCTCGGGCTGACGTCGGGTATTTCACAAAAAATAACGGAAAACCGCTCTCCGTCCGCCCTCGCTGGCCTGAAATGTGCCTCTTCCGTATCACGGTCTGACAAGACGAGTCGCTCCCGGCCGGGGAGCTCGGGAAACGCGGTGGGCGTCGCAAGTGGTGCACCGCTCTTATTTGAACGATGGGTGAGGATTCAGTATGAACCGACGATTTTTCCGGGATCTGTTCAGTAGCCGTTTGCTGCTGCCGGTGTTCGCGGTATTGGTTTTGGCGGGTGCGTTGCAGCTTGTTGTGAGCCAGTGGCTCATTGACAGCCAGGTCGGAGCCTTGTCGAGCTCGGTGGAAGCCTCTCTGGAAGCGGGGCGTCAGCGCGTCAGTGCTGATTTCGACCGAGCGAATGCCGACGTCGAACAGCGGCTGGCAGCCATGGGGGAGCAGACTGCAACCGAGTTGACCTCACAACTGAAGAATCAGCTGGATGAACGGCAGCGTCAGATCGCTGCCAACGTAAAGAAACGGGTCATCAATGAAGCTCAGGGCCTGGCCGATGTTCTGGCGTCCGTTGCCGCACCTCTGATCTGGGACCGGGATGTGCCCAAACTCACCGATCTGATCGAACTGGCGGACGCCCGGGAGTCCGTGTTGTTTGCCGCTTATTACGATCAGTACGGCAAGCGGCTGACCCGCTACGTGGACCGCACAGATCCGCGGGTCAAGGCGCTCATGGAAAAGGGCGAAGGCCACGGAGCGGTTGGCCGGGTGCTGGATGCTGCCAGCCGTGATGACAATGTGGTGATTATTAGCGCCGATATTGCACCCCAGGGCTCGGTCATCGGGCAGCTCAAACTGGGTCTTTCGACACAGGCGCTGACGGACGATATGAGTCAGCTAGAACAGCAGTTCGGTGACACCATTGCCAACAGTGCCAAGGCGGTGAGCACAACGCTCGCGCAGCAGACCGGTGAAGTCAGCCAGCATCTTCAGTCTCAATTGGGCACGATTGAAGGCAAGACCCAGGAGGAGATCCAGGCGACCGTGGACAGCATTGACCGGCAGGCCGGTGATCTGTCCGATCGGCTGTCGCTGTTTTCGATCCTTTCCAGTCTGGCATTGATTATTTTGACCGCAGTCGTGCTGGGCGCCGTGGTGCTGGTCAAGATTCGTCGTCTGAATGACGCAATCTGGGCGATCGCCGATGGTGATGCGGATTTACGCCAGCGCGTCGCGCTCGGCGGGCGCAACGAGCTGACGCACATGGCGGCGGGGGTCAACCGCTTTATTGGTCGGATTCAGGACATGGTCGGGCAGGTAAATCGCTCGGCGAACACCGCCGCTGATCAGGCCCGTGAACAAAGCGCGGCAAGCCGGGATGCGGTGGCTGAAGTCAACAGCCAGCGAGGTGAGATCGAGCAGGTTTCCAGCACCGTGAACGCGATGTCAGACAGTATTCAGGAAGTAGCCGGCACTATTCAGGAGGTGGCCCGGTCAGTGCAAAGCGTGAATACCGAGAGCGAAGCCACGGCGGAGTTGTCGCGTCAGGCCCGCGGTCAACTGGACCTGATGGTCGCGGATGTAGAGGAGGCCGTGACGGTGGTGACCGAGCTCAACAGCCAGAGCGGGGAAATCGGTTCGGTGTTGTCAGTGATTGGTTCTATCGCGGAGCAGACCAACCTGCTGGCTCTGAATGCGGCCATCGAAGCCGCCCGGGCGGGCGAATCGGGTCGCGGGTTTGCCGTCGTCGCGGATGAGGTAAGGACCTTGGCCAGCCGGACCCAAAGTTCCACAACCGAGATCCAGGGCATTATTGACCGCCTTCAGTCGGGCAGCGGCAAGGCTCTCAAAACCATACAACAGGCGTCCAGTTGCGTGGCCGAGTCCAGCAATCAGATTCGTGCCGCCGACGAGCATTTCGAGCAGATCAGCCAGTTGCTGGGGCAGTTGCAGGATCGTGCGATTGCCATTTCTGCCGCTGCCGAGCAGCAGAGTGCGCAGGCGCTGGAGATCAGTCAGAACGTCCGGGAGGTCGCGCAATCGGCCGAGTCCACCGTCGCCGCTATACAGCGCTCGGACCGGGCCAGTCACGCCATTGAATCGGTTGTCCGGGAGCTGCAGCAGGCCGCCGAGCAGTTCAGGGTGTAGTCATTTTTCACTGAGTGACCTCGGGGCCGGCATGCGCTCGCACGCCGGCCCTGTCGGTCGTCAGAGATTGGCTTCGGCAAATTCCGCCAGGGCAGAGCGAGGCACACCCTGCAGGTGGATGTGGCCGCCGTGACGGAAGTTCTTGAAGCGTTCGGTCATGTAGGTCAGGCCCGAGCTGAGACCGCTCAGGTAGGGCGTATCGATCTGCGCCAGGTTGCCGAGGCAGATCACCTTGGAGCCATTGCCG
>JAWVWU010000450.1:0-2703 GCA_033723595.1 Marinobacter sp.
ACCGCTTCAACCGCCCAGCGAGGCAGCATACGGTATTCAAGCCCGAGGCTGTAAGTGGCTGTCTCACTCAGGTCGCGGGCATCGTCAAACAGCTGAAAGCCGACGGACGGGTTGATATACAGCTTTTGTTGGTGCTCCTGTGCCACGGCAGGCACCGCAATGGCGGATGCGATGACAGCGGCGGCTAGCGGGTTCAACTTGCTCATGCAGAATCTCCATTTCGAGTCTGGCCGCCGCCGCACTGCATGCGCCAGCGGCCGCCGGGATTTAAAACGAGTGCCGCTTCGATCCGACGAAGCCGGCGGTTTGCGGTTTGTGCCTGGTCGGGGCGTGCCTGCCCCCGGTTAATTACGCGAAACATAACTGAAAAGTTTCACCAACGATACCTCGGAACGTCACTGTAAGGCATTCTTGGCCGGTGGGCAGCGGGTTTTCTGGCCGGCCCGGTGCATCTGTCAGAGCGGTCGGAAGTAGAGATGTGCGGTCTGTTTGCTGAAATTGAGCCTGCGGCCGGAATCAAACCCCACCTCGAAGGCGCTCTCGGATTCAGCAACCACGGAGCCGGCCCCGAACATCACGTGATGCAGCCGGGGGCGGGCCCAGAGCATTTCGCCTGTGGTCGCCGGTGTGTCTGCGGTGTCGGTCGATGTCAGCACCACCCCGGCGCGCCTGGCATAGCGTTGGCTGATGGGGGTGAGCGGACCATCGAGCTCAATCGCCCTGGCGCCAGCCGTCTCGGGAGCCGATTCGGTCAGCGCGGTACCGAGGCGGTCGGACAGATCGAAAGCGAGCTCCATCATGAACCGGCTGGGCGCCTGGTCGGCGTCCACCGGCGGGCGCGGGCCTCCGCTGCGGGTGATCAGGTGCAGGTGTTGACGGGTGCGGGTGATGGCAACGTACATCAGCCGGCGCTCGCTCTCGATAAACGCCTGCAGGTCGTCACCCTGGCGGGGACTGTAGGGCAGGTATTTTTCCTGCAGACCGGGCAGGATGACAATCGGCCATTCCAGGCCTTTGGTACGGTGAATGGTGGACAACAGCACGCCGCCGCTGCGGGGTTGCCCGGCCTGGTGACGCAGTGCTCGCAGATGCGTCAGGGCATCGGCGGTATTCATGGCCAGACTGCCGAGATACTGCTGAAAGCCACGGACCGTGTCGATACGTTCGTTGGCGCTGTCATGGGTCAGGGCGAGGCTGCGAATGCCGTCGAACAGGTCCGTGCGTTCGGCATACTCGTGGATCAGTGCCGAGACCGAGCCGTTGAATGACGCCAGCGCGATCAGTGTTTCACCCAGCTGGCGCAATTTGCGGGCCGGCATGGGCGTCAGCGCATCGAAATCCAGCGCCAGCAGACGCTCACCCCAATCGCGATCGAACCTGGCCAGAAAGCCGGCCAGATCGTTCAGCTCGCGTTCCTTGAGACCGACGTGCGGAAACCGCAGCAGATGCCGCGCCAGGGTGATCCGGTCGGCTTCGGGCGTTTTATCGAGATCACCGGCGATGACCTGAAGCAGGGCCGTGATGGCCTCCACTTCGCGGCTGAACAGCGCGCCCTTGCCCGCATCGATGCGGTAGGGAATCTGCCGTGCGAGCAGCTGCAGTTCGATCGGCACACTCTGGCTCCAGACCCGGAACAGGATGGCGGTCTGGGCCACTGAACCAGCCGAGCCGTTGGCCAGAATGTCCAGAATCACGTCGCTGTCCCGGTTGCTTTCGTGGCAGCTTATCCGGGTCGCCGGCGTGGAGTGATGCGCGTGGCAGAGCACATCCTTGCGACCGCTGTTGTGACTGATCAGGTGGTTGGCCAACAGGGCGACCCGGTGGCCGTAGCGAAAGGTAAAGCTGAGTGTCTGCTCCAGCGGCTGCTCGAATTCCTCGCCGAAGCGGGAGAGAATGAAATCGGGCTGTGCGCCGCGAAACTCGTAGATGGTCTGATCGGGATCGCCCACCACCGTCACGCGGGCCCGGTCGCCGGCGATGTAGCGCAACAGCAGGTGCTGTATCTCGTTGGTGTCCTGGTACTCATCGACCAGAATAATGTCCATCTTGTTGGCGACCAGTCGCTGCAGTGGTGGGTTCTGGTGGATCGCCATGACCGGCTCGTAGAGCATGTCGGCGTAGCTGATGCGACTGTGGGACTTGCGCCATTGTTCAAAGCTGTGGAACAGCTCAATCAGGTAGCTGTGTCGGCTGGAGTAACCCAGTTGTTCGAAGACAATCTCGGCCGGGGAGAGCGTGGTCTTGACCCGATCAATAAAGCCCACGGCGGTTTCCACGTAGTCCTTTTTGCTGCGCTTGATTTCATCGTGCAGGTCTTCCGGCGCCAGTTGCAGCGTCAGGCGCCAGGCCTGAAAGCTGATTTCCTGCTCGGTCAGGATGGCCTCGGAGAATCCTGGCAGATAGCCTTCCCTGACAAATCGCCGGTAGAGGCGCAGGCCCATGGCATGGTAGGTGCGGATGTCCGGTATCGTCAGGCCTGCATCGGCGGTGACCTCGGTCAGCTTGCGCTCGAAATCCTGCCGGGCTCTGCGATTGAACATCAGCACCAGCAGCCGCCGTGGATCGTACCCCTGCTCCAGCAGGTAGCGGATGCGCCAGGCCAGGGTTGAGGTCTTGCCGCTGCCGGCTACGGCCGTGATGAGCGCGTGCTCGAAGCCGGCGGTAATGATGGCGCGCTGTTCAGTGGTGAGAAAATCGGGCAGG
>JAWVWU010000451.1:0-2696 GCA_033723595.1 Marinobacter sp.
ACCCGGGGCCCTTGTCCGGAGAGGAGATGGCCCGGCTGTTCCGTGAAATCATGTCGGCCTGCCTGGCTCTTGAAAAACCGATGCATATCGCGTTTCTGGGTCCGGTCGGCACCTTCACCCAGGCGGCGGCGCTGAAACATTTTGGCCACTCGGTGGTCAGTGTTCCGATGCCCGCTATCGACGCGGTCTTCCGCGAGGTGGCTTCGGGCGCGGCTCATTACGGCGTGGTGCCGGTGGAAAACTCCACGGAAGGCATGATCAACCATACCCTCGACATGTTCATGACCTCGCCGCTTAAAATATGTGGGGAAGTCCAGTTGCGGATTCACCACCACCTGTTGACGGCGCCAGAAACCGACGCCCAGCAAATCACCCGAATTTACTCGCATCAGCAGTCATTTGCCCAGTGCCGGCAATGGCTTGACGTTCACCGCTACGGTGTAGAGCGCGTGGCCGTCAGCAGCAACGCTGAGGCGGCCCGGCGGGCGGCTGCGGAACCGGGAACCGCCGCCGTGGCAGGGGACATGGCCGCAGAGCTTTACGGCCTGACGACCCTGGCGCACAACATTGAAGACCGCCCGGACAATACCACGCGCTTCCTGATCGTCGGACGTGAGGCGGTCAGCCCCAGCGGTCACGACAAAACCTCCATTCTGGTGTCCATGCGGAATAAGCCTGGCGCCCTGTATCAGTTGCTGGAGCCCTTCCATCGCGACGGGCTGAGTCTGACCCGTATCGAAACCCGGCCATCGCCCAGCGGCACCTGGGCCTATGTGTTCTACATCGATTTTGAGGGCCATATGGATGAGCCGCAGGTCAGCCGGGTATTGTCGGAAATCGAGGATGAAGCCGTTGAGCTGAAGCGACTGGGGTCCTATCCAATCGGGGTTCTCTGAGTTTCCGGTTGTCATCCAAATGAAGGGCTGGTCCGCCGGCCATGGGGATTGTCACGATGTCGATTGATTACCAACAACAGGCAGTCGCCGGCGTCCGGGCGCTGATGCCCTATCAGCCCGGCAAGCCGATTGACGAGCTGGCGCGCGAATACGGCCTGGATCCACAGACGATCATCAAACTGGCCAGTAACGAAAATCCACTGGGCCCGAGTCCGGTTGCCCTCGACGCTGCGCGCGCAGCTCTGGACGACCTGTGTCGCTATCCGGACGGTAACGGCTTTACACTCAAGTCAGCCTTGGCCGAGCGGCTGGCGGTCAGGCCGGCACAGATCACCCTGGGTAACGGTTCCAACGACGTGCTGGAAGTGATTGCCCGTGTCTTTGCCGGTCCCGGCGATGAGATCGTCTTCTCCCAATACGCCTTTGCGGTTTACCCCATCGTTACCCAGGCCATCGGCGCCACCGGTGTCCAGGTGCCAGCGCGTGACTGGGGGCATGACCTGACGGCCATGGCGGCGGCCATCACCGAGCAGACCCGGCTGGTGTTTGTTGCCAACCCGAACAATCCCACCGGCACGGTATGCCCGCTGAGCGACATCGAGCAGTTTCTGACCCGGGTGCCGGAACGGGTGCTGGTGGTTCTTGATGAAGCCTACTGTGACTATCTGACCGGCGACGAGCCGGACGCCAGCCTGCCTCTGCTCGCACGGTTTCCCAACCTGATAATCACCCGCACGTTTTCAAAGGCCTGGGGCCTGGCGGCCCTGCGCGTCGGATACGCGCTGTCGTCTCCGACGATTGCTGATCTTCTGAACCGTGTGCGACAGCCGTTCAATGTGGATTCGGTTGCGCTGGCTGCCGCCACCGCCGTACTGGATGACCATGACTACCTGGAGCGTGCCTGTACCGTGAACCGGGAAGGCATGGTGCAGTTGGAGCAGGGCTTCAGGCAGCTGGGGCTCGACTTTATTCCCTCGGCCGGTAACTTCATTGCGGTTGATGTGGGTGATCAGGCCGGCGCCATCTACCAGCAGTTGCTGGCCCGAGGCGTGATTGTGCGTCCGGTTGGCGGCTACGGCATGCCGCATCACCTGCGGGTGACGATTGGCCTGGCCGGCGAAAATGCGCGTTTCCTCGAAGCGCTCGGGCAGGCGATGGTTGCCTGCCGTGGCTGACCAGTCGGGTCTGTTTAACCGGGTTGCAATCATTGGACTGGGCCTGATTGGTGGTTCGCTGGCCAGTGCCATTCGCCAGCATGGCCTGGCCGAGCGCGTGGTCGGTGTCGACCAGAATCCGGAGTCCTGCGCTCTGGCCGTGAGTCATGGCATCGTCGACGAGGCCGCTGAAACACTGGCAGACGCTGTGTCGGGCGCGGACCTGGTGGTTCTGGCTGTTCCCGTGAAGGCGGTGGAGCAGGTGCTGACGTCGATTCGTGCGCATCTTGATACCGACGTGTTGTTGACCGATGTCGGCAGTACCAAAGCAAGTTTTGTGGCGGCGGTTGACTCAGTCTTTGGGGACCGGCCACCGCTGGTGATTCCCGGTCATCCGATCGCCGGCTCCGAGAAGAGCGGGATCCTCGCAGCCAACCCGGCGCTGTTTGAAGGGCACAAGGTCATTCTCACACCACCGGATGAGGCGGACCCGGTGCGTCTCGACCGGCTGCGGGCTCTCTGGGAGGGATGCGGCGCAACGGTTCTGACCATGACGGTGGCCCGGCACGATGAAGTGTTAGCCGCCACCAGTCATCTCCCGCATCTCATCGCCTTCTCGCTGGTGGATACACTGGCCGGTGAAGAC
>JAWVWU010000452.1:0-2688 GCA_033723595.1 Marinobacter sp.
GGGTGAGCAACGTCTCTACATGGCGCACCTCAAGGGCCGGCAGGAACCGGAGACCACCTACAAGGTTCGCCTTGCGCGGGGCGATGGCTCGACGGCCCGTCCCGGGGATGACTACGTTATTGAAATGCACAACCCGGACACTACCGGCCCTGAGTGGGTAACGACAAACGAACTGTCGTTCCCGGAAGGAGTCGATGACGTTGAGTTCCGACTCTCGGCCCCCAACGGCAATGTAGCGCCTCTGGATAACGACAAGGTGATTGTCATCGCCGTCGATGAGCGGTTCGAGGATGGCCGCCAGTACTATGCGGCGCCCGCCAATGGCGGCTTGCGCGTGACCATTAACGAACTCGTCTCGGACCTCCAGGTTGGTGAAGCGTCCGGGTTCGTGCCCACGGATATGCTCGTGGGACTGAATGGCCAACTGGTCCTGACGGGTATCTACACGGGGCCATCAGGAACCTACGAGCCCGGTGACGTACTGCTTGAGGTCTATGACCGGAAGGGCGTGTTGCAACAGGCCGGTGTGGTTGCCGACGCGCCCGGTACACTGGATTCACCGCCCCGTATCCGCTATTCGGAACGATCGGTAAAAGAAGGCAAGGTAACCGTCATCCGGCACGAACTGGGCATCGTTTACGGCACCCGGGGAAGTCTGACGGGCGCGACCAACGCAGGCGGGCTCGACGCTGTTCAGGTCTTTATGCGGTTTGATCCGGTCCAGGCTTTGTACCTGCCGGTGTGGTCTTTGCAGAGTGGAACGGCGGGCGACGATCGGCCGCTGGCCGTTGCCCTTGACCGCAATGGCAGCCTTCTGGTCGGTGGCGAGACCACGGGCGCCTGGCCTGATAACAGCCAGGCCGGCGGCATCGACAGCTATGTCCAGCGGATCGATACGACCGTCGTCGACAACGCCGAAACGCCGAGCCTCGCCTGGACGCGTCAGGTAGGGTCGGCGCTGGACGAACACGTCACGGCCATTGAGTCCCAGAACAACGCCGGACTGCTCATCGGCAGTTCAGCCGGGAGCGTCAACGGTGAACCCCAGTTGGGCGGTACCGACTATTTCTATTACAACGCATTCAGTGCGGACAGCGCGATCACGGTGCACCAGCTGGGCACCAGCCACAACGATGAACTCGATGCCGGCCTTCTGGATGGCACGGATATCTGGCTCGCGCTCGGCCCGGACCAGTACGAGCGCAAGAACGTCAAGAATGATGATGGCACCGTCTCGGCGTCGCTGAGCAGCGTCACCCAGAACAGCCCGGCCGCTTCGGTGGTGCAGTATCGATCTCCGGCGATTCTGGATGCGGCATTGTCCCTGAATGACGTTGATGACACGGCCAACGACCGTTTCGCGGGCCTCGTTGTGTTTGATTCGGACATCATCGCCGGCGGGCTCACCAGCGGCCAGTTTGATCCGGACGCGAGCGGCAGCGGGGTAGGGACCAGCCCGATTCTGGCCCGCTTGACCGCCACCAGCGGCGCGGATGATGTGCCCGACGAGGTCGGTGCCACCAAGCTGGCACCCGGCGTCGAAGCGGCCTGGCGCGCCCAGCCGAACGTTGACAACGGCGCCTTGACCGCGCTGGCGCAATACCGTGACGACAAGATTGTCTCGCTGATTCGGCTGAACCGGGGAAGTGGCGATATCTGGGATCTGGTGTTGTTCAGTGGTTCCGGCCGCCAGTTGAATCCGTTTACGCCCTGACGGCGGTGGCCGACACCCCGGTCACCGGTTCAGACACTGCTCTGCTGGCGGCTTGCATCGGCGTACAGCCTCAGATAGTCAGTACCGGTGACGATGCCCAGTGTCGATCCGGCCTGGTCGATGATCAGCGCAGCGTCGAGCTGGTGCGCAAGCATCAGGCGGGCGAGCTGATGGGCATCGGTCTCCGGGCTTGCGGTCAGAAACGCCGGAAGTTCGGTCTGGCTGAAGGTTTGTTCCGACTGTGCGCCTGACTGCTCAGCCAGCCAGCCCAGCAGCCAGCGGTCGTCGATCAGGCCAGCGACTGACCCCTCTGCCACCACAACCATATGATGCACGCTGTGCTGGTTCATCAGGTCTCTGGCCGCCACCAATTTTGAGGTTGCGTCCACGGTGATGATGGCTTCGCTGTAAATGCGGGAAACCGGCAGGTACGGCCGCTCGGATTCCGGATCGGATTCCATGGTCTGGCTGTACTCCGTAAACGCCCGCCTGGCAGTGACCTGCTCCGCGTTCAGAGTAGTCGCATCGGTCCGTTCATTACGGCCGGTATTGATCGGTTGTGTTTCAGCGCTGCCGTCGACTGAACCGACACGCCGGTTTCTGAGAATCTCCGGCAAACGGGTTTCGACGGGGCGGCCGGGTTCGCTCACATGAATCGACATAGTGGTTTCACACCTGAGGTTTTCTCGTTTATCGGCCGTACGGTCAAAAACTCAAATCCCCGTCATTCAGCGGTCGGTTGGCGACAACGATGCGGCCGTAACCGGGCAGCCAGGGTCGCTGATAACGCCCGGGGCTGTCCGGTGATCCTGTCTGCCAGGTATTCGGCTAATAACGGCGCATAGGTCAGGCCCTTGCTGCCCAGCCCGGTCAGCAGGTCAACGCCAGCCAGCTCCCGATCCTCGTGATCGGTCAACGCGCCCACTGCCGGTTGGTAATCGTGGGTCGTGAGACGGAATGACACACGTCCGGAC
>JAWVWU010000453.1:0-2673 GCA_033723595.1 Marinobacter sp.
CTCGCCGATGGACATCAGCAATGCGAGCAGGGCGTCTAACTAGAAGGTAGTCGAGAATGGCGGAACGTAAAAACGTGGCTGGCGGCCGGTTCCGGCTCCGTTGGTGCCTGTGAGTCAGCCAACAGCGACCAGGTAAACGCCTGTGCCGGTGTCGGAGTGGGGGGTGCCACGCAGGGGCGTGTCGAGGCTCAGTCGGTCACGATGCCCGCATCTTTGCCCGGTATGATCGAGGTGAAACGGGCCGTCAGTCTCTGCAACACACGGGGTGCATGGCGTTCGGGCAGGGTCCCGAACGATTCCGCGCGGCCGAAGAGCTCGGTCTCGCACGTCAGCAAGTCGGCGACGTGTTCTTCGCCATCGACGTTGATGAAGTAGAGTTCCTTGCCCGGCTTCTTGCCGATCACCAGATCGCCCTCGTAGACGACCACTTCGTTGTAGGCACCAATCGACGCGGCTGTGGCCTGTGCCTCGCCGGTCAGCTGTGAAAAATGGGTGTACCGGCGCGTACTGCCAAGAGCCCGGCCTGATGAATGAGCGTCCGTCATGCTGGTTCCTCCGGATGAACCTGAGCCTGTTCACGATAGGGTGATCTATGCAGGAATCTGGCCACTCAGTGATCAATCAACAAATGTTTATAAACCGTAACCTACCGTACCGGTTAGCCAGGTTGGCTGGCGGTGCGGTAGGCAACAAACGCGCGCGGTTACAGCAGGGACCAACGGCTCGGAGGCGCCGCGGGAACGGTTTACGGTGGTTTTTATTCTTTACTATTGGTAATAAAAACGTCGGCGCGGGCGCATGCATCACCACGCGCGGTCGTCAAAAGCCGATGGCGGCGGGCACAGACGTCAGATTGTTGGGCGTGATGACCTTTTATGGGGCAACGTACGAGGTGTGTCGCCGGAACTTCGGGAACGGGTATGATGACCCGCAATACACGACAACAGGGGATGATGGCATGTCTGGATCGTTGACGGGACTGCGAGTGCTGGATCTGTCGAGAGTGTTGGCCGGGCCCTGGGCGGCGCAGACGCTGGGCGATCTCGGGGCCGACGTTATCAAGATCGAACGCCCGGGTTCAGGGGACGACACCCGGGGCTGGGGGCCACCCTACGTCAAGGGTGCCGACGGCTCGGCCGAACTGTCGGCCTATTTTCTGTCCGCCAACCGCAACAAGCAGTCACTGGCGATTGATATTGCCAGTGCCGACGGGCAGCAGCTGATTCGGGAGCTGGTGGCCGAATCGGATATCCTGCTGGAGAACTTCAAGGTCGGCGGCTTAAAGCGATACGGCCTCGATTACGACAGCCTGAAACACATCAATCCGGGGTTGATCTACTGTTCGATCACCGGCTTTGGCCAGGACGGCCCCTACGCCAGCCGCCCGGGTTACGACTTCCTGATCCAGGCGATGGGCGGCCTGATGAGTGTCACCGGCCAGCCCGATGGGTCGCCCGGCGCCGGCCCGGTCAAGGTGGGCGTTGCCCTCACCGACATCATGACCGGCCTGTACGCCACCATTGGTATCCTCGCGGCGCTGAATCACCGCCAGCGCACCGGCGAGGGACAGTACGTCGAAACCGGGCTGCTTGATGTACAGGTCGCCGCGCTGGCGAACCAGGCCATGAATTACCTGGTCAGCGGACAGGCACCCCGGAGGATGGGCAATGCGCATCCGAACATCGTGCCTTACGAGGCGTTTCCGACCGCGGACGGCGACATGGTGCTGACGGTCGGCAATGATGACCAGTTTGCGCGATTGTGTGAGGTATTGGGGCATCCGGAATGGTCCGCGGACGAGCGCTACAGAACCAACCGCGCCCGGGTCGCCAACCGCCAGGACCTGGTGCCTAAACTTCGCCAGGCCACGGTGATGCGCCCGACCGAAGACTGGATCCGCGACCTTGAGGCCGCCCGGGTCCCCTGCGGCCCCGTCAATACGCTTGATGGGGTGTTCTCGGATCCTCAGGTGCTGGCGCGCGGCATGAAGAACCTGTTGTCACATCCCCGGCTCGGCGAGGTCCCCACCGTGGGCAATCCGCTCAAGCTCAGACTGACGCCGGTAGACTACCGCTGCGCGCCGCCGTTACTGGGTGAACAGTCCAGGCAGGTACTCGAAACGCTGTTGGGACTCAGTCCTGAGCGGATTGACGATCTTGTCCGCGCGGGCATTGTCGGAGAAGCGCCCTGACCGGACCCGCGAAGAAGCGGTTTGTCGCGGGCGAGCCGGACCCTTCTTCATGTTGAATTCACGCCTGCAGGACGCGGTCACTCATGCCCGGTTCCCGAAAGTTGCCTGCTTCCTCCGCGCTGCTGGTGGAAAAGAACTAGACTTAATTCCAAGGTCGGCCCGTTGCGAAATGATCGGGTCGGCGGAATGAACGTATTGTCTGGCGTTTCAGGTGAACTTTCCTGCCAGCGTGATGGCAGCCCGGTGGATCAGCAACAGCTCGAGGTATCGTGACGACTCCAATGGACCCCGGCTCCGACCGATTAGCGCTCACCTTGCCGGTGATGGCCCGTCTGTTTGATCACAGTGGTGCCGTCGTCAGCCTGTTCGACGACGAGGAGCGCCTGCTCTATGCCAATGCCCGGTATTACGAGCTGGTCTGCTTTGCGCCGGGTACGGCCCCCACCTGGCCCGACATTATCCGCGACAACCACGCCAACGGC
>JAWVWU010000454.1:0-2671 GCA_033723595.1 Marinobacter sp.
ACGGTGCGGATTTTGTGGCGAGCTTTGACGAAAACGCCAAGCAGGCGCTGGACCGGTTCCAGCAAGCGACCGACAAGCTCAAGGGCACCGGCGTTTCCCGGGTTGCGAACGGCTTCCAGGCGGCCTACGACCAGTGGCTCGCTTCGGCCCGTCAGGTCATGGCGCTGGCGAAAGCCGGCCAGGCGGATGAGGCACAGGCACTGGCCGATACCGAAACCAGCGGATTGTTTGACGCCCTGCGGGACTATTACGACAAAGTCGGTGCGCACGCGGACCAGCAAGCCAATTTGAGTGCCAGTGAGTCTGCGGCACAGGGCCAGGCTGCGTATTATGCGATTCTGGTGATTACGCTGGTCACCGTCGTGCTCGGCGTGCTGCTGTTCGTGGTGTTCATGAGAATGATCATCCGCGCCATCACGTCGCTTAAAACACAGCTGGACAATATCGCCCAGGGCGAGGGTGACCTGACTCAACGCATTCCGGTGGAAAGCGAGGACGATCTCGGGCGCCTGGCAACCAGTTTCAACCTGGTGCTGCAGAATCTTCAGAGCATGATCGGATCGATTCAGCAGCTCAGTCGCCATCTCGGGCAGGGTGCGACGGATCTCGCTGCCACGGCGCGGGACAACAATGACGACGTCACTCGCCAGACCGACTCCATTTCGATGGTCGCAACGGCCATTAACGAAATGCAGAGCGCCATTGAGGAGGTCGCCGGCAATGCCTCGCGGGCGGCGGAGGTGACCCGTGACGCGGAAGCGACCGGTCAGACCAGTGCCAGCATCATCCGTAACTCCTCGGAGCAGGTCCGTCGACTCGCCGCCCAGATTTCCAAAGCGGTGGAGGTGATTCGAAAGTTGTCTGACGACTCGGACAACATTACCTCGGTGCTGGATGTGATTCGGGGTATCGCTGACCAGACCAACCTGCTGGCACTGAACGCCGCCATCGAGGCGGCCCGCGCCGGCGAGCAGGGCCGGGGTTTTGCGGTGGTCGCGGACGAGGTCCGTACCCTGGCGCAACGGACCCAGCAGTCCACCGAGGACATCCAGACCATGATTTCGACCCTGCAGACCGGTGTGGCGGATATTGTCTCGGTCATGGAAACCGGCAGTGCCGAAGCGTCAGAAACGGAAAAACTCGCCGGACAAGCCGAGGCTCAGCTGCAGGCGGTGCTTGAGGCGATGACCAATATCAGCGATATGAACACCAGTGTGGCGTCAGCGACGGAGGAGCAGACTCAGGTGGTGGACGAAATCAACCGCAGCATTACCGAGATTAACGATCTGGCCGCCAGCAGCGCCCAGCGCTCCAGGGATATTGACGGTATCAGCGAGACGCTCAAAGGCTATGCGCAAGAGCTGCAACAGCAGACTGGGCGGTTCCGGGTCTGACGGCCGGTGCAGGTATGGCTCGGCGCTGCCGTCGGCCGTTTCCGCGCCGGGCCTGAGACCCGCGGCGGCGTCAGGCGTCCACCATGCGAGCGCGAATCCTGGGCAAATACTCGGGATAATGTTCCTGCAGGAAGTGAATCAGGCCCTCCCGCACCGCGCACCGCAGGTCCCAGGCCTGGCTCGAGTCCGGTGCGCTCATCAGAAAGCGGACCTGCACGGTGTGATCGTCCGAGTCGGTGACCTGGACGGATTCAACTTTTCCGTCCCACTGCGGCGTCTGCCGCAGCAGTCGCGCGAATTCCTCCCGCAGCGGCATGACCGGCATGGCGTAATCCACCCGGATGAACACCGTGCCCAGCAGATCCGCGTTATTCCGCGACCAGTTCTGGAACGGGTTCTCGATGAACCACTGCAGCGGCACAATCAGTCGGCGCAGGTCCCACACCCGCAGCACCACGTAGGTCGCGGTGACTTCCTCGACCCAGCACCACTCGCCCTGCACATGCAGCACATCGTCGATCCGGAACGGCTGGGTGAGTGCGATCTGCATGCCCGCCAGCAGATTCCCCAGCACCGGGCGCGCGGCAAAGCCCAGGATGATACCGCCGACGCCGGCCGACGCCAGCAGGCTGCCACCCACATGACGGACCGAGTCAAAGGTCATCAGGGCGGAGCCCAGCCCCAGAATGACAATCAGGATATTCAGCCCCCGGACGAGAAATCGGGTTTGCGTTTCCACCTTGCGCGCACGCTTCCACTCGCCTTCCAGAACCGGGTTAAGGGTGACAATGACCTCGCCAATGGCGGAAGTGCAACGGACCATCGCCCAGGTCAGCGACAGAATCAGCAACAAGGTGGCGGTGTGCTGGAATTCGGGCAGAAAGGGCAGGCCAGCCGGCGCGGCTTCCAGTACGCCATTGAGGACCAGCAGGCAGACGCAGGCGCCCAGGGCCCGGTCAGCGGCGTCGAGGAACAGCCGGAAGACGGCCTTGCGCCGGCTCAGGCGGCGAATAGTCCCCAATGCCAGGCGATACAGAACGTAGGCGAGTCCGACCGACACCAGTGCCGTCAGGCCCGGGTATAGCCACGCTCTTGCCCCGTCCGTTATTGATTCCAGCATAGCCTGCTCCACCGGCGGAAAGACCGGGTCAATGTCTTTGCATCAAAGGTCTTTATGTCAAAGATAGCAGGCCTCGACCGGCAACACCGGTGTTCCGGTGTGTCATGTGTCATCGCCTCAGCCCACGAGGCCTTTCGTCATCAGCAGGCAGCCGGAC
>JAWVWU010000455.1:0-2670 GCA_033723595.1 Marinobacter sp.
GCGATCGTTACCCTGACGGTTCAATTGGGTCGGGTCGTGGGCGACCGAGAAGAACACCTTGAGCAGGTCGCCGAGGCTCACGGTCGCCGGATCGTACTGAACCTCGATCACTTCGGCATGACCGGTCTGTCCCGAACACACACTATCGTAATTGGCGGTGTCGGCGCTGCCACCGGCGTATCCGGAGACCACGCGGGTGACCCCGTCCATCGCCAGGTAGACCGCTTCCACACACCAGAAACAGCCGCCGGCGAGCACAATACGCTGGTTTCCGTCGCCGGCTGGCAGATCTTGCTCGGGATCCGGGAACCGGCTTTTCGGCACGTTCAGACCCGGAATATTACAGGACGTTGTCATAGTTTCCTCACTGATCACTTCGGGCCCGGACACCGGCGGCCAGGAGAACCGCAGTATCCGAACCGGCTGATTCGTTGTCTTCTCTCGTTGCATACTTGCAAACACATCAACTGGACCATTCCCCCGGTCAACATTCCGGCGGCGTCCACGTCATCTGTTCCCATTGTAACGCTGGCAGACAACCGGCTGTCCATGGCATCGTGAACCACCCCGGTCAGGACGGCTATACTGAGAGAGCCGGTCGTGCCCTCACCCAGGCAGAATCGTCAACAGACTCAACAGAGGTTTCCCGATGACCGCCCGAGCCAATATGCCAGAGTCAGGGACCGATATGCTCGATTATCGCCTGAGCCTGCGCCTGGGCCCCGCCCATGCCCGCCAGCGTCTGAATATGGAGCAGCACAAGGAGAACCGCATACTCGGCGAGGATCATCACGCGTTTCATCTCGAAAATATATACTCGGCGCCCGGTTTCATTCGCACCTGCCTGCAACTGGCCGGGCTCTGGCGGCGCGGTCAGCACAACAGCCGGCAACTGCGGCTCGTGCAACAGACATTTACCCTGTCAGGCCTGCCACGGGCGTTCGACGGCTACCGGATACTGCACCTGAGCGATCTCCATGTGGACATGGACGCCGCCAACCTGCAAGCGCTGATGGACCGTATCGCCCCGCTGGACTACGACCTCTGCGTGCTGACCGGCGACTACCGCAGCCTGACCTACGGCCCGATCGAGAACGCGCTGACCGGCATGAAGACACTGCGTTCGGTGATCAAGGGCGAACCGGTGGGCGTACTGGGCAATCACGACAGTATCCGGATGTTGCCGGCTCTGGAGGACATGGGGTATCGCATGCTGCTCAATGAGCAGCTATCCATCGAGCGGGACGGCGCCAGACTGCACCTGGCGGGTGTCGACGACGCCCATTTCTACAAGGCCCACAATCTGCACAAGGCCGGGGACGACATTCCCACAAACGCCACGTCGATTCTGTTGAGTCACACGCCGGAAATCTGGTTGGAAGCCGCCCACGCCGGGTTTGATCTGTTTTTGTGCGGCCACACCCACGGCGGTCAGATCTGCCTGCCCGGCGGCATACCCGTCACGCTCGATGCGGACTGCCCGCGGGCCCTGGGACGAGGCTACTGGCAGCGCCACGGTATGCAGGGGTACACCTCACCCGGGTCGGGCACCTCGGTGGTCAACGTTCGCCTGAACTGCCCACCGGAGGTGACGCTGCACACACTGCATTGCCCCGCCTGAGGCCGTCGCCGGGCGCAGCCGGACACAGTGCCTTCAGTGCGGCTCGCGACGAATGCCAAGTTCGTGCAACCAGGGCGACAGCACAATGTCGGCAACCATGAACAGCACAGTGACTGACACCACGGTCAACCAGCCAACCGGCAGCCACCAGGCGGCAAACAGGCACGGAATCAGCGCTTCGGGAATCTGGTCAAGACCGGTGGCGCGGGCGCTGGAGGGCAGCCCGAGGCGGCGTTTGATAAAACTGCTGAGAAGATCACCGGCAAGCGCCAGCGCGCCAAACAGCGCCCCGAACCACAGCCCCCAGCCGGCCAGACCGCTGACCAGAGCACTGGCCACGCAACCGGCCACCAGGCCTCGCCAGGTTTTGCTGGCGCCCAGTATCGGGCGCTGATCCGCCCACAGCGCGCCACCATCAATGGGGGTGGCCCAGTGTCCACGCAGCAGGCGCCGGGCCAGCACGGGGGCGCCGTTGGCCGCGACCAGCATGGCCAGCAGTATCAGCGACGTCATGGGACGTTATCTGCGCGCCGGGTCCCGGGAGAGTATCGTCACCCCACCCCGCCCCGGGTCAGTTTCAGCGGATCCAGCAGGCCCTCAAGCTCTTGTCGACTCAGGTCGCAGCGTTCCTCCGCCACATCGATAATGGGCCGCCCGGTGCGATAGGCTTCCTTGGCAATGTCGGAAGCCAGGGCATAGCCAATTTCCGGATTCAGGGCCGTGACCAGGACCGGGTTCTTGTTGACCGCCGCGTCCAGATGCCCGGCATTGACGGTAAAGTCCCGGAGGGCTCGGTCCGCCAACAGTGTGGACACGTTCGCCAGTAACCCGGTCATCTCCAACAGGTTGGCTCCCACCAGCGGCAGCATGACGTTGAGCTGGAAATTCCCGGACTGGCCAGCCAGGGCAATCGCCGAATCCAGGCCCATGACCTGCGCGGCGACCATCGCCACCGACTCCGGAATCACCGGGTTGACCTTGCCCGGCATGATGCTGCTGCCAGGCTGCAACGCAGGCAGGCTGATTTCCGCCAGGCCGTGGATCGGGCC
>JAWVWU010000456.1:0-2667 GCA_033723595.1 Marinobacter sp.
AAAGACAGCTATGCCGCGGCCATCATCGGTACGCGCAGAGGGCCGATCAATATGGTTGTGGTGGCCAACACGATCGATCAGGTGCGCGCCTGTGCCGTTCGCGCCGGTTGGCAGGTGGCCGACCCGATTAGCTGGCACAGCGTACCCAGGGCTTATTTCCATGCGTTCCGGGGAACACCTTACCCGACCGCGCCGCTGTCTCCCTGGTTCTGGGATGCCAGTCCGCAGACGCTGGGGCTGGTTCAGCCCGAGCCGACAGGTCATGTGTTTGACCGACGTTACCTGCGGGTCTGGCGCACGGACCACCAGCTTGATGCCAACCGGCAGCTGTTTGTAGCTACCATCGGACAGGAGGCGCGAGCGCCATGGCACCTGGTGCCCCAGCCACTGCCAAGCTTTAACCGCGTTCGCCAGACCTTCCTGAATCAGTTAACAACGGAACAGCTGGCAATCCACATCTCTACTACGACCTATCCCGGTTTATCAACGCGGCCATCCGCCGGTTCCCCCCTGCCCTACGATGGCCAGATCAGCGTGATTGAGCTGGCCGGGTCATGTCAGTAGCCAGCCATGCCTGTCATGGCCTGGCGCCGTTGGCACGATCCACCCAAAATGCTCCGGAGGACCTTAACTGCTGGTTGATTGGGGCCGACGATTCCGGCCATAAAAAAAGCCGGCCATCGGGCCGGCTTTTCTGGTTTGCTCAAGCTTGCAATGCGGCATGCCACCGCGGGTGCTCAGATCAGCTCGCCGTTCGCTTCTTCCGGCTGTTCTACCGCTTCTTTCTTGACCGGTTTGGGCATCAGCTTGTCCCGGATGGCTGCCTCGATTTCGTTGGCGATATCCATGTTCTCTTCCAGGAACTTGCAGGCGTTCGCCTTGCCCTGACCGATCTTGTCGCCCTTGTAGGCGTACCAGGCACCGGACTTGTCCACGAAACCTTCCTTCACACCCATGTCCAGAACCTCGGCCATGTGGTAGATACCTTTGCCGTACATGATCTGGAATTCCGCCTGCTTGAACGGCGGGGAGACCTTATTCTTGACCACCTTGACCCGGGTCTCGTTACCCACGACTTCGTCACCGTCCTTGACGGCGCCGATCCGGCGAATGTCCAGACGAACCGAGCAGTAGAATTTCAGGGCGTTACCGCCGGTGGTGGTTTCCGGGCTACCAAACATGACACCGATTTTCATCCGGATCTGGTTGATGAACACCATCAGGCAGTTGGCGTGTTTGACGTTGCCGGTGAGCTTACGCAGCGCCTGGGACATCAGACGGGCCTGGAGGCCAACGTGGGAATCACCCATCTCGCCTTCAATTTCCGCCTTGGGCGTCAGCGCGGCCACGGAATCAACGATAATCACATCCACCGCGTTGGAGCGCACCAGCATGTCGGCGATTTCCAGCGCCTGTTCACCGGTATCCGGCTGGGAAACCAGCAGCTCGTCCACGTTGACGCCCAGCTTCTCGGCATACTGTGGGTCCAGGGCATGCTCCGCATCAACGAAGGCACAGGTCTTGCCCTGCTTCTGCGCTTCGGCAATCACCTGCAAGGTGAGCGTGGTTTTACCGGAGCTCTCAGGGCCATAGATTTCCACAATCCGGCCGTAAGGCAAGCCACCAATCCCGAGCGCCACGTCCAGACCCAGGGACCCGGTCGAAACCGCTGGCAGCGCCTCGCGCGGCTGGTCGCCCATTTTCATCACGGCGCCTTTACCAAACTGCCGTTCGATCTGGCCCAGTGCCGCACTCAGTGCTTTTTTGCGATTGTCTTCCATCGATGCCAAACCCTCTTTAACCTGCGCCACCGACCGTGGCCATTATCGAAATCCGACGTGCATTACTCTACGGCCGGACTGCGTTACTGTATATTTGACCAGTATTAAAACATAACCGTTGAGCCAGACCAACCCCTCTTTGGGGATTCATTCAAAAACTCAGGATTCATCCAGATAGCGCCGGAGTCCCAACAGCGCGAACAGCACCGCCTCGCGACGAACCGCATCGCGATCCCCGGGGAAGTGCTGACAGACGGCTTCGGTATCCGACGGCGAGCGGCCCCAGGCAAACCAGACCATGCCTACCGGTTTATCTTCCGTTCCGCCGCCCGGGCCCGCTACGCCGCTGATCGCCACCGCCACATCGACCCGGGTCACCGCCAGGCAGCCAGCCACCATTTCACGAACGACCGCTTCGCTGACGGCCCCATGCTCGCGCAGGGATTGCTCGGTAACTCCCAGAAGCGCCTGTTTGGCCTCATTGCTGTAGGTCACCAGCCCGCCCTGGACATAGGCCGAAGACCCGGCCCGGTCTGTCAATACCTTCGCCACCCAGCCACCAGTGCAACTTTCGGCCGTGGCAATCGTGAGGTGTCGCCGCTCCAGCAGATCACCGAGCCAGCCGCCGGCATCGGCCAGTCGACTATCACTTACCGACATAATGCGCTCCTGTGACTTCCAACAAACATGTACACCGGGACTTTCCGACCACCAGTATAACGACTGACGGCAACAGGGTCAGGGGCCGGCGGCCTCAAGTGGCATGACATCAACTTCAACAATCAGTTCATGATGGCCACCGCCGTTCATCAACCCCTTGAGGGGCACGACGTCGCCGTAATCCCGGCCGTAGGCAATGGTGATATGCCGCTCACTGGGCATCAGA
>JAWVWU010000457.1:0-2656 GCA_033723595.1 Marinobacter sp.
CTTACCCGCTGGCATGATCGGCAACTGGTCACGCTCACCCTTCACCGTTGAATTCTCCTCCCCGTAGAACAGCTTGAACCAGTTCTCACAACAGACGTCCACCGCCGGCGATACGGGGATAGATTTGAGGCACAGTTATCTTTCAGGCACTGGCATATCCGGTATCTTACCGTAACAAGATGTTACGGAGCGGCGTTCCGCCAAACGATACCAAAATGCCTGTCTTTTCGGGGCAGCGACACTGACACGGACATGTCTGGTGGGGGCGCAGGGCACGCAGCTCTGAAGGTTTACCGACGAATATAAACAAGGATGCCCTCGAATCATGTTGTTGGTGCTGGCAGGATCCCTTTTGACTTATGCAATGGTGCAGGAAGCGACCGTTGTCGAGCCGCAGCCCAAGGGCACGGTCATCATTGAACAGAACATTGACAGCGGTCCCATCAAGCTTCGTACCGACGCGCACGTTGAACCCCTGGTGGAGCAGAAGTACCGCAATATTGTCAGGCAGGCCTACGATTACAGTTGCGGCAGCGCCGCGTTAACGACCGTCCTGAAGTATTACCTGGGGCGTAACCTGGACGAGCGCCAGGTCATGGAGGGGTTGCTTCACTACGGAGAGAAGGAACGCATTGTCCAGCGCCGGGCCTTTTCGATGCTCGACATGAAACGACTGGTCACGGCTCTGGGCTACCCCGCCGGCGGTTTCCGGGCCACCATCGATGACCTTCGCGAACTGGATCACCCTGCCATCGTTCCCATTCATCACGCCGGTTTCAAGCACTTTGTCGTATTGCGGGCGATCCGGGATGGACGCGTCTTTATTGCCGATCCATCCGTCGGGAATTTCTCGTTTACCCTGGCGCAGTTTGCCGACAAGTGGGACGACAACGTGCTGTTCATCGTGTTCCCGGGCAGCGACAAGCCGCTCGATGCGCTGGAGTTGAAAGAGGAAGATCTCCGCTTCGTGGAAGACCAGACCATGACCTTGCTGGCTCGGGAGCAACTGCCCGAGTTTTACGAGTCCACGGAACGACGCATCCAGAACCTGCTGGAGCGGCAGAAGAACAATCCGGACGGCAGCGTGGAAAATACCCGTAAAGAGCTGTTTTACCGAAGAAACTAATCGTGATTTCGAAGACACACGCGGGCTGGCGACGGCGTTTGCCCCGGCGCGCGTACCGACTGGACTGGAAGGGCCCCATGCAGGCCGGACCGGACACAATACAAATAGAAAAGGGAGCTGGGATGAATCGTTGGTTAGTGCGAGGCTTACTTCTCTGTTCCGTGATTGGACAGCCTGTTATCGCTCAGGCCCAGTCACAGGATTCAAATGTCGACAAGGCCCGCGAAGCGCTGGCCAAGAAAAAAGATGACGAGGATTCATCCCGCCAACTGGAGCAGGTCTTCCAGGCGGCAGAGAAAAACTACTCGCTGCAGAAACAGGGCTCTCACGCGCTGACCTACTCCTTTGACTACTCCTACACGGGGGATCAGCGGCTCGATCTGGCGATTTCGAACGGGTCGATCCGCAACATTGATGTGGTGCCTTCAGCGACCCACAACTTCACCAATGCGTTCTCCTACGATTACGGTCTGAGAGACAACATCACGATCGGTACGCGCGTGCCCCTGGTGGTCAAGTACGACACCCAGGATGAGCTCAGCCTTTACGATGTGGGCGACATTTCCTTTACCGCCCGCTGGCAGCCACTGGCGTATGTACCGGGCAAAATGTCCACCACTCTGTTTTCGACCTTCACCTCCAAGACAGGCACCAGCCCCTACGAGATTGACGTCAATCAGCAGCTGTCTTCCGGTAGTGGTTATTATTCGCTCGCCGGCGGCGCCAGCGTATCCAAAGTGCTTGACCCGGTGGTCCTGTTTGGCTCGCTGAGCGCCAGCTACAACATGCCCGTGTCTGATCTCAACCAGGTCCGCGGTGCCCGCGTGCTGGAGAAAGTGGAGCCCGGTTTCGGGCTGTCAGGTTCATTTGGTTTCGCCTACTCGCTGTCGTACGACATCTCCCTGAGTATTTCGACCCAGCTCAGCTACAGCGACCAGACCGTGCTGACTTTCCGCAATGGCGAACAGGCGGTGGCGCAGGACCAGATGTCGGGCTTTCTCAGCATGTCACTCGGTACCCGCATCAGCGAGACCACCATCGTCAATACCAGCCTGGGTATTGGCCTGACCGAGGACGCTCCGGATTTCTCCGTGGGCCTGTCGCTCCCTATCAATATCTCCGGCCTCAAGAAGTGACGCGCGCCGATGAAGCCATAGGGTAAGGGACGGATTCAATGGGATTTTCAAGTCGCACATTCCGCGCTCTCGCGGTCACGCTGATGGCCTTGCTGAGTGCCACCGCTCAGGCGCAGCTGGCGCAGAACCTCAGCATCAGTCCGAAGGCTTTGGCGCTGGGCAACGCGGTCACCGCCGATCCACCGGGAATCATGGCGATCCACTACAACCCGGCCGGACTGACCAAACTGGACGGGCGCCAGATCGAAGTGAATCTGCTCAGCGTCTATCTTGATGTGGATGCGGATTTCATCGCACCGCCCGGGTACAACATATTCGGTATCGACGGGCTGGAAACCGATCCGCTGACGGGCAATCAGCGCGACCCGGTCGCCAACCAGCACAGCCACACCAA
>JAWVWU010000458.1:0-2654 GCA_033723595.1 Marinobacter sp.
GAGTCACGATGCGGACGAGTACGCCGGGTACCTTCGGCAGGCAGACCTGCCTGGCCTGGAGGTGCGGCTGGCGACCAACATTGAGGCCGCAGAACCGGCCATCGGTGACGCTGACATCGTGCTGGGGAACCCGTCCTGGGTAGCCCGTGTGCTGCCACAGGCGCGATCGCTGGCCTGGGTGCAATCCACCTTTGCCGGCGTCGCGCCGCTGTGCCAGCCCGGTTTGCGCCGTGATTATCAGCTCACCACGGTACGGGACGTGTTTGGCCCGTTGATGAGCGAGTATGTTTTCCTGCACCTTCTGGCCCGGGAACGCCAGCTTGCCGCGACCTGGCGGGCTCAGGCGCAGGCCCGTTGGGAGCCAATGAGTTACCGGGGCCTGGGTGGCCAGACGCTGGGCGTCTGTGGGCTGGGCTCGATTGGTCGGCACATTGCTGCGACCGCCCGCCATTTCGGGATGCGGGTGCTGGGTTATCGTCAGCACGACGGCGACAGTGATGCGGTTGACCGGGTGTATCGGGGCGACGAGCTGCCCGGGTTTCTGGCGTCGCTGGATTATCTGGTGCTGGTGTTACCCCAGACGCCGCAGACCCACCATCTGATCGATGCGACGGCCCTGTCACAACTGCGCCCCGACGCTACCCTGATCAATGTGGGGCGGGGCGACTCCGTGGATGAGGCTGCGCTGGTCTCGGCACTGGCCAGCGGTAAACTCCGTCACGCCATACTGGATGTCTTCGAGCAAGAGCCTTTGCCGCCCGACAGTCCGCTGTGGCAGTTGCCGAACGTCACGCTGACCCCGCACAGTTCGGCCCGCAGCTTTCCGGCGGACATCGCCGCTCTGTTCGCTGGAAACTACCGGCGCTATTGCCGCTCGCAACCCCTCAATTACGTGGTCGATTTCGTCCGCGGTTATTGAGGCATGCCGGGCCCGCAAGCACGACCGGTTTTTCACCCGGAAGTGGATGTGAGGCCTGCGCCTTCTGCTTGCCATCGGTCCCGTGCAGGCGCTTCCCGACGCCTGGATTAAATCTGGTTGTTACTTGATGCCGGTCATGGAGCCCGCCGCGATCCGGCGTGACACTGTGACGGACCGGACCGTCCGGGCGCATGTGCGCCGCACAACGGGGAGACAGGATTTTGGCCGTGAAAAAGCAGTGGATGATTGGCGTGGCCGTGGTGGTGCTGGCCGGCGTGGCAATTGCCTATGGCTGGAAAGTTCTCAATACACCGTCGCTGCCGGCGTCCATTGCGGTGGGCAACGGCCGCATCGAAGCGACTGAGGTGGATGTGGCCACGCGCTATGCGGGTCAGGTTGCCCAGGTCAACGTGCGGGAGGGTGACTGGGTGGAAGCCGGCCAGATTCTCGCGTCTATGGATACCCGGCAGAGCGAGGCTGAGCTTCATGAAGCCCAGGCCAATCTGCGCCAGGCCCGTGAAGGCGAACGTTATGCGAGCGCAGTGGTGCGCCAGCGGCAAAGCGAAGTTTCGCTGGCCGGTAAAGACCTCCAGCGTGCCCAGCAACTGGCCCGGGATGGCCATATCTCGCGGCAGGAACTTGATCAGCGCAGCGCCGGTATGGTGTCGGCCTCGGCGGCACTCGATGCGGCCCGAATCCAGGTGGAGGAGGCCACCGCCGCCATCGCCTCGGCGGAGGCCCGGGTCCAGCGGCTGACCCTGGTGCTGCAGGACAGTGCGCTGAAGGCGCCCCGCGCTGGTCGGGTCCTGTATCGTCTGGCCGAGCCCGGGGAGGTGCTGCCGGTCGGGGGCAAAATTCTGACGTTACTGGATCTTTCGGACGTCTACATGGCGATATTTCTGCCGACCGATCAGGCCACGCGGGTGGCGCTCAAAGCCCAGGGGCGCATTGTGCTCGATGCCATCCCCAATGTGTCGGCCCCGGCTGAGGTATCGTTTGTGGCCAGTCAGGCTCAGTTTACGCCGCGCTCGGTGGAAACCCGCACCGAACGCGAAAAGCTGATGTTCCGGGTAGAGGTCCGGCTGGACCCGCAGCTGGTGCGTCACTACGCCAGCCGTATCAAGACCGGCATTCCGGGCGTGGCCTACGTCCGGCTTGATCCGGAGGCGCCCTGGCCGGCGATGATCCCACCGGTGGTGGATGTCAGCCGTCCCATTTCCGAGCAATGACCATGTCTGCGGTTGCCAGCCTCACCGGTGTGACCCATCAATACGGTGAAACCCGTGCGCTGGACGATGTGACCGTATCCCTGCCGGCGGGTCAGATGGTCGGGCTCATCGGGCCGGACGGGGTCGGAAAATCCAGCCTGCTGGCACTGGTGGCCGGGGTCAGGCGTATCCAGACGGGCGAGGTGTCGGTGTTGGGTGGCGATATGCGCCAGTCCCGATTCCGCAGCCGCACCTGTCCGCGTATCGCCTACATGCCGCAGGGCCTGGGCAAAAACCTTTACATGACCCTGTCGGTGTTTGAAAACCTCGATTTTTTCGGCCGACTGTTTGCCCAGGGTCCGGACGAACGGATGGCTCGCATTGCTGAGTTGCTGGATGGTACAGGTTTGACGCCCTTCCGGGATCGGCCCGCGGGCCAGCTTTCAGGCGGCATGAAGCAGAAGCTGGGGCTGTGTTGTGCGCTGATTCACGATCCCGATCTGTTGATCCTGGATGAGCCCACGACC
>JAWVWU010000459.1:0-2649 GCA_033723595.1 Marinobacter sp.
AACAGCCGGTAGCGGTGGCGCGCGATGAAGGCATAGCCGGCATCCCGGACCGGGCGCGGGATCATGCGCAGTGCCGCCAGCCAGCACCAGGGCGCCGGCAGTCCTCGCAGAATTTCCAGCACGGCGTCGCTGCGCAGCCAGACCCGCTCACCCTGCACCAGCAACACACTCTGGTACTGATCCGTGGGCTGGCCAAACCGTCTCAGCAGTGCCTGACCCGTTTCCGACTGCGCGGGACACAGCCGGTATCTTGCCTGACGGTCATACCGCAGCAGGAAGCGAACCCAGGCATTGCAGAGACGACAGACCCCGTCAAACACCACCACCGGGTGGTGAACGCCAGCCAGTGGCGCCTCGAAAGTACGTGGGTACACTTGGGGATCAAACGGTGTCATGGTGTCCATCATAGGCCATCGTTCCGGCGCCTGCGACAGCGATTGCTGGCCGGTTGGTCTATGATGAGGGAGCAGACATGACCGGAATTCCAGACAGTGGCCGGCTGGTCGCCTCCAACGAACGAGCAGGGAGCGTTTGTGAGCACACAAGACACGGTGACAGTTTTCTACGATGAGCGGATGCTGGCCCACGAACCGGATACCGATGCGGCGTTCCTTCCGGGACGGATGGACAAACGCATCCGCCAGATCCTGACCGGACTGGGCGTGCCCTGGAAATATCCGGAACACCCGGGGCGGCTGACCGCCATCAAGGCGCTGCTTGACGCCGAACCGATCGACGGCCTGGTGTTCAAGACCGGTCGCGCGGCCACCCGAGACGAGCTGAGCCGGGTGCACACCACGTCTTACCTTGAGCACATGTTCAGCCTGCGCGGCAAGAATGCCTGGCTGGACGTGGACACCACGGCGGTTTCCACCGGCAGCATCGAAGCCGCGCTGGTCGCGGCCGGCTCGGCCATCGAGGCGGTTGAAACCGTGGTCCGTGGCGACACCGGCAGCGCCTTCGCCCTGGTTCGCCCCCCGGGGCACCATGCCGAGCCGGTCCGGGCCCGCGGCTTCTGCCTGTTCAACAACGTGGCCGTGGCCGCTGCCCACGCCCAGGCGAAGTTGGGCTGCGAACGGGTGATGATCGTGGACTGGGATGCCCACCACGGCAATGGCACTCAGGATATTTTCTGGGCGGACCCGGACGTGCTGTTCATCGACCTGCACCGATCGGCGCCGTTCTACCCCGGATCCGGCCGGCTTGAAGACATCGGCGCCGGCCTCGGCGAAGGTACCACGGTGAACATCCCGATGCCCGCCGGCGCCGGCGATACCGCCTATATCCGCGCGTTCACCGACATCATCACGCCCGCCGCAGCCTGGTTCAAACCCGATCTGATCCTGGTGTCGGCCGGCTTTGACCCCCACTGGTACGACCTGGCACTGAATGTCTCCTACGAGGGTTTTGCCGCCATGGCGGGCATTCTCAGAGACCTGTCAAAACAGCACTGCAACGGTCGTCTGGCCTGTGTATTGGAAGGTGGCTACAACCTGGATTCGCTGTCCCACGGCGTCCACGCCGTACTGCAGGTGCTGGCCGGCGGCGAACCACCCGAACCCGGCGTGTGTGGCGTCGCTGAGGTCGAGGCCGCGGCGGCCTTTCACCGCAATGCCTTCCTGCCCCCTGAACCGGACGCGGACGATGCTCAGAACTAGGCCGGCACTGACCGGCGCTTGTCGAGGATAACCAGCAGTATGCCGCCCAGAATGGCGATGGCGGCAAGCCCCAGCCGTAAGGTGACGGGTTCAGCCAGCAGCACAATGCCCCCCAGAGCCGCCAGCACCGGCACGCTCAGTTGCACCGTTGCCGCTGTCGTCGCCCGCAATTCCGGCAGTACCCGATACCAGATGGCATAGCCCAGGGCCGAGGTGATGGCGCCAGAGGCGACCGCATAGACAAGGCCCATGGCATCGGGACGGGCGCCGCTGATCATGATCAGGCTCAGCAACAGAGTGAACGGCACGGAGCGGGCAAAATTGCCGGCGGTCACCCGGGTCGGATCGCCGGCACCGCGGGCCCGGAGCGAATAAATGCCCCAGGCAACCCCCGATGACAACATCAACAGGGAACTGCCCAGCGGCGGTGCCGCCAGCCCCGGCAGCACCAGTCCGATCAGCCCGCCAAAAGCGACCACAAAACCGACCCATTGCAGCGCGGTCATTCGCTCTCCGCGCGACAGACCCACGCCAATCATGGTGGCCTGAACAGCGCCGAACAGCAGCAACGCCCCCATCGCGGTGGACAACCCCACATAGGCGAACGACAGCGCGGCCGCATAGACAAACAGGGCGAGCGCCGACCCCCAGTTGCCCTGACCGACCGGGGTTCCTTGGCGGGAACGGACCAGCAACCACAGCATCAGCGCACCGGACAGCAATCGCAAGCTGGTGAAACTGGCCGCATCCAGGTCGGTCTCGCGCAAGGCCGCGCGGCACAGCAAAGAATTCCCGGCAAACGCCACCATCACCACCGCAGTCAATAACAGAGTGCGCAGGATCGACACAGCTAATCTCCTTTGAAGGGTAGAAAGACGGTCCCCGACCAACAGTGTAGCCTGAAAACCGTTTCCGGACGTCCGCGGGGAGAGCCGGATAGCGACGAGTTTGGACCAGCGACGACCGTTGGGCCCCGGCGTTACGGCCTGGC
>JAWVWU010000460.1:0-2647 GCA_033723595.1 Marinobacter sp.
TAGTGATAGCGATAGATCCAGCCCATGGCCAGACGATAAGGCGTCGCGGTGAGCCCGAGCACTTTGAGGGACGCATTCCGTTGACGCAACAGCTCGATCACCCGCTGATACTGACTGGTCGCCTCACCACTGACCCGATGACATTCATCGATAATGATCAGGGAGTAGTCATCCCGGAACCGGTCCAGGTTCGCCGACACCGACTGCACGCTGGCAAAGGTCACCTGATGCTGATTGTCCTTTTGCTTGAGCCCCGCGGAGAAGATGCCACCCGTTAATCCGTAGCTCTGGTACTTGGCGTGATTCTGCTCCACCAGTTCTTTGACATGGGTCAGCACCAGAATCCTGCGGCGGGCCAGCCGGGCCAGCTCGGCGATCACCAGGCTCTTACCCGCACCGGTCGGCAACACAATCACGGCGGACTCATCGGACTGTCGAAAATGGGTCAGCGTGGCCTCGACCGCCTCCTGCTGGTAAGGGCGCAGTGTGAAGGGAGCGTTCATATTGGCGTCGTCAATCGTGCCGTCGTTAAAGATCTCAAGTTGCGCTGGCCCGCAACGCCGGCCACCGGTGCTCAATCACTGCGTGGCCTGATCCAGCTGCTTCTGCTGTTTGGCAGCCTCGTCTTCCATGAAGGAGTTCATGTCCTTCTCAAACTGGGGCACATCCCCCGGCTTCGTTGGAACCTCGGGCACCTGGCTGCTGCCAGAAGCCTCTGCGGCCCTTTCGGCGTCGGCGGCTGTTCCCTGATTCAACTGCTGATTCACCAGCAGGCCCACGATCAGCAAAGCGGCCAACAACAGGATCAATTTCATAGGAGGTGTCTCATCAAACGTCACGGGAATGCCTGAAGGCTCCGCTCAGGATACTCTATGCGCCCTGGCCGAGTCGAAAGCCGTCGGACCGGGGTAACGCCTCAGAGGCAGTCGTTTCTCATATTGCGCTTGTGACCCGCGGGAATGATTGCTAAACAATGGACGGGACATGAAACACAACACCAAGCCCTCTTCCGGACAAGCTACGCAATCTGTATGGTCGGTAGCTTCGTAACGAACCGTTCGCTGCTCCCGAATCTCTACCGACGCGTGACATCATGAGCCAGAGCCCTGACACCTCTCAAAAATCGTCGATCGTGCTCGCGTTGGCCGGCATTCTGCTGGTCGCGATCAACCTGCGCCCGGCCCTGACCAGCGTGTCGCCGGTGCTCACCCGCATCGGCGACGCACTGGCACTGGGGTCGTTCGGCCAGGGCGTACTGACCACACTGCCGGTGCTGTTCCTGGGTTTATGTGCGCCGTTTGCGCCGATTCTGGCACGACGTCTGGGCGTCGACCGGTCCGTGCTCGCCGCGACGGCGCTGCTCGGCGCGGCGCTGCTGTTGCGCCCGTATACCGGCACGATTGGCCTGTTCACCGGCACCGTGATCGCCGGCGGCTGCATTGGCGTGATGGGTGTACTGCTGCCGGGCGTGGTGAAACGGGACTTTGCCGGCCACGCCAGCCTGCTGACCGGACTTTATACCGGGGCGCTCTGCCTCGGCGCCTCAGCCGCTGCCGGCGCCACCGAGCCGTTGCGCCTGGCACTGGACGATAACTGGCAGGCCGCGCTGGCCTTCTGGACCCTACCCGCCTGGATCGCGGTGGCGCTGTGGTGGCGTCAGCTGGACGGCAAGCACGTGCCCCGGCAAGTCCGCAAACCCGCACGATCACTGTTCCGCGACCCACTCGCCTGGCAGGTCACCCTGTACATGGGATTGCAGTCATCGATGGCCTACTCCGTATTCGGCTGGCTACCCACTATTCTTCAGGACCGCGGACTGTCGGCGGTGACATCGGGCCTTGCGCTCTCGGCGTCCATCCTGATCCAGATTGGCGCCGCCATCGCCGCGCCCTGGCTCAGCAGCCACATGCGGGACCAACGGGCGATGATTGCCCTGGGCGTGGTGTTCACCGGCGTCGGCTTGATGGGTTGTGTGTTCGGACCGATTGGCGGCATCTGGGTCTGGGCCATCGTGCTGGGCCTGGGACAGGGCAGCACGTTCAGTCTCGCCCTCACGCTGCTCGCGGTCCGATCCCGCAACCACGAGACTGCCGCGCGGCTGTCGGGCATGGCCCAGGGCGTAGGCTACACCCTGGCCGCCGGCGGCCCACTGGCACTGGGGATGTTGCATGGCGCCTATGGCGACTGGCAGGTCGCCGGCGTATTTCTCGGCGTTATCGCCATCGCCACGCTGGCGTTTGGCATCGCGGCAGGACGGCAGCGGTATGTGGGAGACGCGACCTAGTGTGCTGACAACCGCCCGAGGACTGCAATGACACGGTCGTCCCGCCATCGCCAGAGGCGAAACGCAAGACGCGGCCGTATCATTCAATCAGACGTTCGTATCTCGGACATATCAGTCAATGATATCGCTCCCTTTGCCCTCTCTGTGAACTGATCCACACCAAAGCAGCCTGAATCCGTTAACGACCTCTATTTCACTAAGTTTTACTCCGCCACCAGTCCCATACATAGCAACCTTCATTACACTCAGTTAATATTGCGCGCCTGCCCGGCCTCAGGTTCGTTGGCCGGCAATACTGCAAAATAATCAAATAGTAAGAAGGAATCTACTGTGCTTCACGCAAGGATCTTGGTTGTACTGGCA
>JAWVWU010000461.1:0-2644 GCA_033723595.1 Marinobacter sp.
CAGGTCCTGCAGGCCACACCCGGTTTTGATCGGTCCGGCATCGACGAGGCCAATTTCCCCGAGCCGGCGAACCTGGACACCACGCTGGCACCGGTCAGTCGCCAGAAGGCCCAGGGTCGAAGCTATTTGCTGACAGCCGCCATCGCCCGGCTGGGGGCCAGTGGGGCCGACAAACGGGTGCTTCAACTGGCGCTGGATGTGTCCCATGAGGACATTATCTTCGCAGAATTCCGTCGTATCGCGTGGATGGTGGTGATGGCCGGGCTGGTGCTTTCAGCCGTGCTTGGTGGTCTGGTGGCACGTCGCGGACTGGCGCCCATTCGTGCCATGGCCGACGCGGCGGCGCGCACCTCGGCGTCCCGACTTCATCACCAGCTCGACAGCGACCAGTGGCCTGCCGAACTGCAGCCGCTGGTTACCGAGTTCAATGGCATGCTGCAGCGTCTCGACGAGGCCTTCTCGCGAATCTCCGGCTTCTCGGCGGATCTTGCCCATGAGCTGAGAACCCCGCTCAACAACCTCATGGGAGAGGCCGAGGTAACGCTCTCACGGGCGCGCTCCGAGGAGGAGTACAGGGATGCCCTTGGTTCTATTCTGGAGGAGTGTCAGCGTCTGTCCAGAATGACCGACAGTCTGCTGTTTCTCGCCCGCAGCGATAACCCGGCTGGCCAGCTCCATCGGGAATGGTTCTCGGCGCGGGAGGAATTACTGACGATCGCTGATTTCTACGATGCGGTCGCCGAAGAGGCGGGCATCAATCTGACGGTTCAGGGGGAAGGGGAGGTCTTTGCCGACCGGGAACTGTTCCGACGTGCCGTCACCAACCTGGTTTCCAATGCGATCCGGCATAGTCCAGTCGACAGTGAGGTGTGTCTTCGACTGAAGCCAGGGGCTGACGGCATGGAGGTCTGGGTTGAGGACGCCGGCAGCGGGGTACCGCCCGAGGCGCAGGCGCAGCTGTTCGACCGCTTTTTCCGCGCCGAGGCCGATCGCAGGAATGCCAGTTCGGGCGGCAGCGGCCTGGGGTTGGCCATCGTGAAGTCGATCATGAAGTTGCATCAGGGCAGTGTCCGCCTGACCAGTCAGCCTGGTGAGGGGACCAGGGTCCGGTTGTGGTTTGCTGACGAGCAAGGCCGGGCGGTCTGAACGGGAACAGGAACCTGGCGCAAGTTCGTCCGTCCTCCCTTTGCGACGAGAGCCGCAAAAGCGTGAGACACTATCCCGGTCAGCGGTGTGTGGCCTGGCGTGGTTGGACGGGAACTCCATTCCATGCCAGGCCGAACGGCCTCAGTAGTCCTTGTGCTCCCGGTAGACAGACTCCTGGCCGTTTTCGCTGAACGTGATGACCGCATAGTCATCGTTTCTGCCGGTTTCCATGCCGGGTGATCCCTGAACCATCCCCGGGACAGCCAGGCCTTTGGTATTGAACGCCGGTTTGGCGAGGTAGGCTTTTATGTCGTCCGCGGGTACGTGGCCCTCAATGACCCGGCCGTCAATAACGGCGGTATGGCAGGACTGCACCTCACGGGGGACACCGTACTGGCGCTTGATTTCACTCATGTTGCTGGCCGCGACAACGTGAACCTGAAAGCCATTGTCCTCCAGGTACTCGCCCCAGGCTTTACAGCAGCCACAGTTCGGGTCCTTGTAGACCGTAATGTCCGGTTTGGCCGAAGCCGCGACGGCCGGTTGGGTTTTGTCTGGCTCAGTGCCGTTGACCAAAGTCGATCCAATCGCCGCCAGTGCAATCAGTCCCAGGGCGCCGCCTATCAATCCGGATTTCTTGCTCATCATACAATGCCTCACAATGCTGAAATTCGATTCGTGCATGCGTTGATGTGTTGCTCACCACAACGCTGTTCAGTGAGCGTTGCCACGGCACGCTCAGTTATCGGACGGGCAGTCAGGCGTGAGGCTTGGGAGGCGGGTTAACGGTCTTGGGAAATGGATTCTGATAGTCTGGACTCGGGCGTACGTGAACCGCCTGTGCTCCCGGGTCCGCGATGGTCAGGTGATCGGGGCAAACCGCGAGTGCCAGCAGGGCGACACACTGACTGATGCCACTGGCACCCGGGCAAACGACGCTCCCGGCGTCATGACATGGGGAGGCGTCCATCGGAATCTGACCGGGGTGGACGGAGCGGCTGCTCATCATCTCGCCACAGGCTGAACGGCCGCCATGAATGGTTGACGCTACCACGGAAGCAGACCCGCCAAGCAGAAACACCAGCGCGAGCAGTACAGCAATGTAGGGACGTGCTGACGTTAACATGGGCTTATCCGTCGTTGGGTGCGTCAGGGTAAGATGCTCTGGAGTGTAAAATGTTCCCGGTCAATGATCCACTTGTTTGGTTGATGGCGTCCCGGCCGGGCGTTTCACGCCCTTCAACTGTCATCACTGCTGGAGGGCAACCGAATAGGGCTATGGACGATTTGACCTGCCAGACCCTCTGGCGCACCCGGAAACTCCATACCGACCGGAGCAATCAATCGAACAGGGAAGACTGGTGATGAGTGACGACCGACTGCATGTTGCAGTGATTGGCAGTGGTGGCAGCGCGATGGCGGCGGCGCTGAAGGCATCAGAGCGTGGCGCCCGGGTAACACTGGTTGAACGCGGCACCGTTGGCGGGACCTGCGTGAA
>JAWVWU010000462.1:0-2629 GCA_033723595.1 Marinobacter sp.
GATGCGCTGGCGGCCACATCGCGCAATCTCATCCAGCACCTCGGCCTCGTCCCGGGCACGGAATTTTTTCTGGGGCGCAGTGTACATTTCACAGAACGTGCACTTGTTCCAGGAGCAGCCATTGGTCACCGGCAGAATCAGCGAGTGGGCTTCGCTCGGAGGGCGAAAGACCGGTTCAATGTAGTGGATTGGAAACTCGAGCATGACAGACAAACTCCGGGGTTACAGACGGCTTCTCCGAACGGTATCGGACAGATACGCAATCATACACGGCCGGATCGGCCGGACTGAAGATCTCAAACCGGACCGTGCGGCTAATACCGGGTTGCCGGTCGGGGCTCACGACGCAGCTCACGGCGCCGGACAATCAACGCCAGTGGCAGCATGATCGTGGTCACCGCCGTGATAGCAAGCAGCGTATCGGTCGAGCCAAAATGGCGAATGGCCGCCAGTCCGGTAATGGGGCCGAGGCTACCGCCGAGGTCACCCATGACCTGATAGATCCCGATGGTGCGCCCGTATCGATCAGGCGTGGTGATATCACCGAGCATGACCATCAGCGGAATATTGATGCCCCCCAGCCCGACGCCGACCAGGCACAGGCCGACTGCCGCAAGGCCACTGTTTTCGGCCAGTGCCAGGGTGGTGTAGCCGGCAATCAGCAGCAGAACGGCAGGCACCAGCAACCCTGTGCGGCGCTGGCGTCGGTCCAGCCGTCGGCCGATCAGCAGCGATACCAGCGCCGAGGTGCCGATCATCACCGCCATCAGCAGGCCCGATGAGCCCTGGGCGCCCAGGCCCGCAACGCTCAGACTCCGCTCTTCGACGACCACCACCAGGGACGCCAGAATGACGCCCTGCACCGAGAAAAACATCAGGAAGTTGAACAGCAGAATGAACCACAGCGGCCCGGGCCGCAGCAGTTGCAGCGTGGTCAGCCAGCCTGCCCGGATACGTCGCCTGGACCATCCCCGACGTGAACGCGTTGCGGTACTCCCGGGGCGGGCGGGCACGTAGCGATAGGCCCCCACCATACCCAGCAGGGTGATGACCGAGGCCGTCAGAAAGGCCGCATTTGACGACACCAGATCAGCGATCAGACCGCCCAGGATCAAACCGCCCGGCACCCCGAAACTCAGTCCCATGCGGACCTTGGCCGATGCCATGCCGCGACTCTGCTGGGTACTGAACAGCAACGCGGCAGTCAATGCGCCGACCATGATCAGGGACGAGCCGATGCCCCACAGCACACGGCCAAGCATGAACCAGAAGGCGGGTTCAGGACTGCCCAGGCCGGCGTTGAAGCTGAGCGTGGCACTGGCCTCCACCAGCAAACCGAGCGTCAGCGGCAGGCGTGGGCCAAAGCGGTCGACAATCATGCCGGTGAACGGATTCGACAGCATCCGGCTGATGCGGTTGAGCGACAGGATCAGACCGATCAGCGCCGCCGAAATGCCCAGACGGAGCCCTTCGATCGGGATAATGGGAAACACCACCCCGCCGCCGAGGCCACCGATGAAGGTGATGGCCGCCAGACGCCACACCGCGCCGGGTGAGTCAGTTGCTGTTTTCAAACCCGCGCTCCGCACGCTCGCACGGCATGATGCGCCCGACTGCCCGCGATGACTGATAACAACGTGTGGTGCATGGCCCGATACTCCCGGTTCGTTAGTGGCTGGCCTGATGATCGTGACTCGCGTTCTCGCGGGTGTCGATATCGACGACCACCATCATACCGGGACTGAGCATCTCCCTGGGCCCCTCGTCAATGCGAATCCGCACCGGGATACGCTGGGTGATCTTGGTGAAGTTGCCCGACGGATTGGGGTTCGGAAGCAGGGCAAACTGGCTTGTTGCAGCGTGACCGATGACCTGGACATGGCCGTGAAATTCCGTGTCCGGGTAGGCATCGACGGCGATGTCCACCGGCTGGCCGGGCTTGAGCTCGTGAATCTTGGTTTCCTTGATGTTGGCCTCGATCCAGACGTTGTCCGGCGCGTGCATCATCAACAGCGGCTGACCGGGCGAGACGTATTCGCCGGACTCAACAAAGGTTTTGTCCACGATCCCGTCCAGCGGGCTCTGCACGACCCGGTCAGATACCGCCAGCCGCTGCGCCTTCAACGCGGCCTTCGCTTCGGCCAGGGACTGCCGGGTGACTGCAAGCTGGGCACGGATCAGGTCAGGCTTGGGCAACGTCATCGCCGGTCCGCTCATCATGCCGTTGTGAGCATTGCTGAGCGCACTGCGATCGACCGTCACCTGGCGCTCGGCGTGCTGGTAGTTGGCCTTTGCCGCTTCGTAGGTGTAGTAGTCCTCGTCCTTTTTCTGCCCGGACACCTGCCCCGACTTGAATAGCCGCGCCGACCGCTCGTACGTCTTTTTAGCCTGATCCAACGCCGCTTTGGCCGCCTTGACCGCCGACAGATCAGCCTGCAATTGCCCCGCCGTTTCCTCGACACCGCCGCTGAGCTGGCTGCTGGCCAGAGTTATCTGTTGCTGTTCCAGCGCGACCTGGGCCTCGGCCCGCCGGACCCGTGCCTTGAGCTGCTCAAGCTGCAGCGCCGCAGGACGATCGTAAAGCCTGGCAACCACATCCTGCTGCGCCAGATGATCACCCTCGATGCGC
>JAWVWU010000463.1:0-2626 GCA_033723595.1 Marinobacter sp.
GACCGGGGCATCGACATCCTGAAAGCCAACGGCATTACCAACGCGAGGCTGAGCGCCGGAGGCGACATGCGTCTGTTGGGTGACAAGCGTGGCAAGCCCTGGATAGTCGGTGTCCGTGATCCGCGTACTGAGTCACGCAATGCGGTGCTGCTGCCGTTGTCCGACGTCGCCATTTCGACCTCGGGTGATTACGAGCGCTTTTTTATCGACGAGTCGGGGAAGCGGGTGCATCACATCCTGTCGCCAAAAACCGGACGGCCGGCCAAAGGCATCCAGAGCGCGACCATCATCGGTGACAAGGCCTTCATCACCGACGGTCTGTCGACCGCGGTATTCGTGCTGGGGGTAGAGAAGGGCCTCGCCATGGTCAACAAGCTACCCGGGGTCGATGCGATCATCATCGATGACGAACACCGCATGCATTACTCCGACGGCCTGATGGACCCCAAGGCGGCGCCCGCCGCACAATAGGCCGAACCGCTGCGCCGCCCGACGTCTTGAGCGTTTTCCGACCGGTCAGCCGATGGTCCCGCTGACAATGCCGGGCATGGCAATCAGGCTGTCCTGCAATGTGCTGTTACCCAACCCGTGACCGGGGAACCGTGAGGCGAACTGCCCCTGTTCGCCGTGCAGCGCCATGTAGTTCAGTACCACAGTCTGCACAAGCAGGTTGACGTTGTTGGCCGCGGGGCTGGACGCGGTCTCCACGGCTGCATCCGATCGCATATAGCCGATCTGGTTGCGCACGGCCACCGGCCGCGAGCCGGGGTTGTAGACCAGGTAGAACGCCGATGCAGTCTGCTGGTTGTCTCCGGTCCACTCGCCCTTGCCGCGACCTTCCGGGGTGTCGTCAATCCGGCCATTGCTGGCTACGGAACCGTCGCTGAATACGTAGAGCATCAGCGGGACGCCTTTGCGGGCCGCGTATTCTAGACACGCACCCATGCAGCGGCCGGCCAGGAAGTCCCGGCGTTCACCGGTGCCCCGTTCGCCGGTGTGGTAGTCGTAGCCGCCCATGGTAATGGTGCCGGCGCCGGCAAAGCCGTTGATCACCAGTTTCATGACAGACGCGGTCTTGCGGAACTCCCGCTCGGCATTGAATTCGCTGGTGCTGAAAATGCCCGAAGCACCCACGATGTCCGGATCAAGTTCAGGGTCGAGTGTGCTGGGATTGGCAAAGCGATCGGCCAGATCCGCGCTTTTCACGTATCCGCACTCAACCAGGTGTTTGATGGTTTCGTCGGTTGTGATGCGGGTGTTGACTCGCTTCATCTTGGCATCGCTGATGCGCTGTATGGATTCCATGACGGCCACCGCATCTTTCTGGTCCAGAATGCCGAGCAGGTCACCCACGTCCACCAGACCGGTCACGTCGCTGGGCCGGTCCACCTTGGTTGGCCGCACCTCGGGATTCATCATGCTCATGGGGGCCATGGAATTGCCACCGGACATGGAGCTTTGTGAGCCGATAAGCGTCATCAGCGAACCGTCAGCGCCGGCGTTGAAAATGCCGTACATCGGGTTGTGCGGGTTGTTACCCGTATCGTTTTCCGAACGGGCTGCGATGATGGCCCCGTTGACGCCGGCCCGTGTGCCGGCGGCGGTCGTGCTCTGTATACCCCTCAGGAACGCGCTGTCTGAGTGGAAGGCCAATCCCAGTTCCTCATTCACGAAGGCGGGATTGTTCGGCAGCATATCCCCGGGCAGGCCCAGTTTGTTATAGCCGGCCGTGGTCAGGAAGTCTTTTTGCCCGCCTGCCTTGCCCATCAGAACATTGGACCCGGCGATATTGGCGCCACCGGCCAGGTCAAAACAGATGAACGGAATCTTGCCAGCCCCCTCGACTGCGATGCCGCAGCTGGCTTTCAGCGCTTGCAGGTCTGAGGACAACTCAGCATGGGCGGCCCGTGGCGCGGCAAAAAGACTGAAAATGGACGGTGCCATGACTGTGGCGGCGCCGGCCATGAACCCCTGGGAGATAAATTCCCGGCGCGTCCGTGGCCGGCCATGGTCGGGATGCCGGAGCGGTGTGCCTGGCGCTTGCGATTTCTTGCGGGACGGTTTGATAAACATCGGCTGAATCCTTTTATTGCACCAGTGTCACGGCACTGCCCAATACGGCGGCGCAACTCGCCTTGACGACAGTTTCGGTTCGGTCGCTGGCACAACCGGCGCCACATTGCGTCAGTGTGTCCATCAGCGCGTTGAGCTCGGTCCTCACCGCCACAGTGTCCGGCTGGGAGGGCAGGTTCTGTCCCACCATGCGGTTGAGCAGCGGGTCGATGATCTGGCTCCGTCCAGTCGAGTCAAACGCAACCTGGGCAGCGGCTCCAAAGTTGAATCCCGGGAAATAGCCCGATCTGAGTGCTGTATCCGATACCAGCTCGTTGCAGTACTGGATCGCCATCTGGGTGATCCCCATCTGCTGGGATGACTGGAAACCCTCAATGGTTTCGCTGGACGGCAATTGCTGGCGGACGGTGGCATAGGTGTCCGCGACGGCAGCATTGGTTGTGGGTACATCTGTCATGGCAGACATGGAGGCGTTGATCTCGTCAAAGGTTTTCAGTCCGATGTCGGAGACCGGGGCCAGGTCGTCGGGTGTTGGCGCCGGCGGCAGGGAGGC
>JAWVWU010000464.1:0-2626 GCA_033723595.1 Marinobacter sp.
ATCGGCACCAGCAACAGAGGCTCAAACCCCTTGCGGATCGCCAGAAACAACAGCAACAACCCCACGCAGATCATGAAGAACTGGCCGGGCTGGAGATTGAACAGGCCACTGCCTGTCCACAGAGTGATGATCTTTTCCATGGAATCCGGCCCTTATCCGATTGTCAGCAATTCATCGTCGACGGCAACCGCGTCGCCGACTTTGATGAATACCTCACCGACGGTACCGGATCGCGCTGCCCGGATTTCGGTTTCCATTTTCATGGCTTCAAGAATGATCAGAACATCGCCCTCTTCCACCGGATCGCCCGGCGCCACTTCGATTCTGAAAATGTTGCCACCCAGTGGTGCAAGCACCGGATCACCGTCGCCCGCCGCCGGGGCTGGCGCCGCCGTCACCGACGCGATACCGCCATCCCTGGCCTCGATGGCAGTCAGATCACCCCCCGGTGACACCGCAACGACGTAGTTCCGGTTGTTGACCGTCACGGTGTAGGTTTCCGGCCCAATCACCTTGCCTGACGGAGCCACACCGGCCGAATCCTCTGCCGTGGGCACCGGCTCAAAAGCGGCCGGATTGCCCCGGTTCTGCAGAAACTTGAGTCCGATCTGCGGGAACAGCGCGTACGTCAGCACGTCTTCCTCGACCTGATCGGCCAGCTTGATGTGCTTCTCGGCGGCGACCTTGTCCAGCTCGTCCGAGAGCCGGGTCATCTCCGCCTCCAGCAGATCCGCCGGGCGACAGGTAATCGGTTCCTTGCCTTCCAGCACCCGCGTCTGAAGGGCCTGATTGAATCCGGCCGGCGCAGCCCCGTACTCCCCCTTGAGGATGGCCGCCGTTTCCTTGGAGATCGACTTGTAACGCTCGCCGGTCAACACATTGAGCACCGCCTGGGTGCCAACGATCTGCGACGTGGGCGTGACCAGCGGGATGTAACCGAGATCTTCCCGGACCCGGGGAATTTCAGCCAGCACCTCGTCAAACTTGGTCAGGGCATTCTGCTCACGCAACTGACTTTCCATGTTGGTCAGCATCCCGCCGGGCACCTGGGCTGTGAGGATGCGGGAATCAATTCCACGCAGACTGCCCTCGAAGCGCGCGTACTTCTTCCGCACCTCGCGAAAATAGCCTGCAATGTCCTCCAGCAGGTTGAGGTCAAGCCCGGTATCCCGCTCTGTACCCTGCAGAATGGCCACCACCGCTTCGGTCGGCGAATGGCCGTAGGTCATGCTCATGGACGAGATGGCGGTATCGACGTTGTCGATGCCCGCTTCAGCCGCTTTCAGGGCAGTCGCGGTCGACATCCCGGTGGTCGCGTGGCACTGCATGTGGACCGGCACTTTGAGCGTCTTCTTCAGGCGCGTGACCAGATCAAACGCGACGTAAGGCTTGAGCAGTCCCGCCATGTCCTTGATGGCGATGGAATCCGCGCCCATGGACTCGATCGTTTTGGCCAGTTCTACCCACATATCAATGGTATGCACGGGGCTGACCGTGTAGGAAATGGTTCCCTGGGCATGTTTGCCGGTCTCCCGCACCGCCTTGATGGCTGTCTCCAGGTTGCGGGGATCGTTCATCGCATCAAAAATGCGGAATACATCGATGCCGTTAGCCGCCGCCCGATCAACAAAACGCGCTACCACATCATCGGCATAGTGCCGGTAGCCGAGCAGATTCTGGCCCCGCAACAGCATCTGCTGGGGCGTCTTGGGCATCGCCTTTTTCAGATGACGGATCCGATCCCAGGGATCTTCGCCGAGGTAACGTATACAGGCATCGAACGTCGCGCCGCCCCAGGATTCCAGGGACCAGAAGCCGACTTTGTCGAGCTTCTCGGCAATCGGCAGCATGTCGTCAAGGCGCATGCGGGTGGCAAGCAGGGACTGGTGCGCATCACGCAGGATCACATCCGTGATGCCCAGCGGTTTTTTAGTGTCGCTCATCGTGTCGGCCTTTTTGCTTCAGGTGGTCCCGTGTGGGTTCTGGTCACTTGTGATGTCGAGAACGATACTGCGCGACGGCTTGCCTGATCGCTTCAGCGACGTCCGGATCGACCGGAGAGGGTGTCGGGGTTTTCTGGCGGGTGGTGCGCGCCGTGGGCACGGGTTCAGGCGCGGCGTAACGGGCGATGATCTTTGACATCAGCAACGTGGCAAAGACCAGAACAATCAGGAAGGTAAAAACAAAACCCATGCCGGCAATCATGAGTTCGATGGCCTGTGTCATCAGCTCATTCATAATGTGCTACCTGCGTTGTTATTTTATTGTTCCGAACAGCCTTTCCGTGCCATTCGCGCGCCCGGTTCCGGACCGGACGAAATCACCGATAATCTACCGGTTTAAAAACATTACAGCAACTTAATGAACAGGCAATCTTTTTGACGCGATCACGAGGTACGCCACTGTCGCGAAGGCCCATCGGTTCGATCCATCAGACCGCGCGGACCCGGAACTTACGGCCCTTGATGCGGCCTTGCTCCAGCCGTTTCAGTGCGAGCGGAGCCACCCCGGACTCAACGGCGACAAAACACTGGAATTCGAACAGGTCGATTTTGCCCACCCGTTTGCCATCAATGCCGGCATCACCGGTTAGCGCCCCCAATACATCGCCGGGGCGGACCTTGTC
>JAWVWU010000465.1:0-2601 GCA_033723595.1 Marinobacter sp.
GCGGAGAAATCTTCGAGGCCCTGTTCCCGCTGGCGTAGCTGTTTGCTGTTCAGCCTGCGCAGAATCAGGGGCAGGTGCAGGGCCTGACCCAGTTGACCCGGCACCAGAACCTCCTGTCCCAGCACTTTTTTACGATGCATGCGCCGGGCGAGGATCTTGTCCAGGGCAACGGCGGCCTCGAGCGCCGTCTCTGTGGTGAAGTGTTCGCTATCCAAAGGAATGACCTGTATTGCTCACTGACGTTGTCTTCGTTTACAGCCGGCTCGTAAAACGTCCACTATAACGCGACTGTGATCGTGCTGGCCAAGCCCGGTAAAAGGGCCCTGCTCGCTGGCCCCTGGTCGGCATTGGACCGGCTCGACGGGTTCGCCTAACATACCAGCCATGAAATGACCGCCCGGCCGACCGATCGGGGCACGATGACTGGTATAACCGTCGTCCAAGCATGACAGTCTGGCCGATGATAATTCGTGCTCTGCATCAATAGACGGACACTGTGTATGTACGAAGATTTGGAGAGACGGTCTTTTCTGGCCGTGCTGGTGGGTGTGTCGCTGGCGTTTTTCCTGCTGATGAAGCCGTTTTTTGGCCCGATTTTCTGGTCCGTGGCGATTGCGCTGATTTTTCATCCCTGCCAGCGATGGCTGCTTCGGCGGATTGGCCAGAAGCCCAACCTGGTGGCTCTCCTGACGTTGTCCCTGTGTATGGTCATCGTAATCATCCCGGTCATCTTTCTGGTGTATTCGCTGGTTGCCGAAGGCCTGTCGATTTATCAGCAGATTCAGGACGGGCAGATCCGTCCGGGCCAATACATTGACCGGATCAATGATTCGTTCCCGGCCATTGAGCACTTTCTTGCGCGTTTCAACATCGACTTCAACGAAGTCCGAGACCGGGCCGCCAGTGCCTTTATGGGCGGATCAAAACTGCTGGCCAAACAGGCGCTGGGCTTCGGCCAGAATACTTTCCAGTTTTTCCTCGGGCTGGCACTGATGATCTACCTGTCGTTCTTCCTGTTGCGCGACGGTACGCGTCTGGTTGAATTGCTGATTCGCGCACTGCCCCTGGGCGATGCCCGCGAGCGACTGCTGTTTGCCAAATTTGCCGAGGTCACCCGGGCCACGGTGAAAGGGAATTTGCTGATCGCCATCATTCAGGGCGCGCTGGGTGGTTTTATTTTCTGGGTTCTGAACATCAAGGCGGCCCTGCTATGGGGGGTGGTCATGGCCATCGTCTCGCTGATTCCGGCGGTGGGTGCGGCCATTGTCTGGGTGCCGGCGGCGTTGTATCTGGCGGCCAGCGGCGAGATGGTATCGGCCATTATCCTTACGTTATTTGGCGTGCTGGTGATCGGGCTGGCGGATAACGTCATGCGCCCCATCCTGGTCGGCCGCGATACCAAGTTGCCCGATTACATCGTGCTGCTGTCGACCCTGGGCGGTATCGTCATGTTCGGCGTGAACGGTTTTGTCATGGGGCCGCTCGTGGCTGCCCTTTTTATGGCGTTCTGGGGCATTTTTATCCGCGAGTTCAGTGCGCCCGAAGCCGTCTCTGTTGACGACCGTCACGACTCGGCCTGACCGGCGTCTGATCCTGTGGTAGGGTTAAGTGCTGGGGAGACTGCATGAAACGTTGCCCGCCACAGTGTGACGGTCCATGCGATGTCAGCTGACATCATTACAATAAAAGAGCAGACCAGGAGTTTTGCATGAATAAGCTGTTTTCGCCGATGAAAAGGCGCGTGCTCATAGCGGGTGCTGTTGCCCTGCTGACAGCGGGTGTCGCGGTCAACGCGCAGGCCAACGACATTGTTGCCCTGAAAAATGCGCTGTACGGCGCCGGCTACAAGATTGATAACGTCGATGACAGTATGGATGCGACAACACGATCGGCCCTGACGGCGTTCCAGAAGGATCATGCCGACCTCAAGGCCAGTGGCAAACTTGATGACGCCACCAAGAAGGCATTGGGGATCATTACCGTTGATGCCGCACCGGGCCAGACGGTCGCGAGCCAGAAGCCATCGGCCAAGAGCCCGGCAAAAGCCGCGGCGCCGGCCAGCAAAAAAGCCGAAAAAGAGGCGAAAAAAGAAGAAGAGGACGATGGCTGGTCGCTCTGGTAGCCGACACGCCGTCATCGTGTAAAAAAGCCCGCGCAATCGGTGATTGCCGGGCTTTTTTACGTCTGGCCCGGGGGTCAGTCCAGTTTTGACAGATCCCGTACGGCACCCTTGTCGGCGCTGGTTGCCAGCAGAGCGTAGGCTTTGAGGGCGGCAGAGACCTTTCTCGGGCGCGAGAGCTCAGGCTTCCAGCCCAGGTCGTCGCGGCGGGCACGGCGTTTGTCGAGCTCGCTCTGATCCAGCAGCACGTTGATTGATCGCTGCGGGATATCAATGCGAATCCGGTCACCGGTTTCGATCAGCCCGATCGCACCGCCTGCGGCGGCCTCCGGGGAGGCATGACCAATTGAAAGACCCGATGTTCCGCCGGAGAAGCGGCCGTCCGTGAGCAGGGCGCAGTGCTTGCCCAGCCCTTTGGATTTGAGGTAGCTGGTTGGATAGAGCATTTCCTGCATGCCCGGCCCGCCCTTGGGTCCCTCGTA
>JAWVWU010000466.1:0-2597 GCA_033723595.1 Marinobacter sp.
TGCTTGCCCACGCGCTCTTCAGTCAGGTTGACATGCATGCGGATTACGGTGGCGTGGTGCCTGAGCTGGCCTCCCGGGATCATGTCCGCAAGCTGCTGCCACTGTGCGATCAGGTACTGACGGAGTCCGGGCTGACCCGTCACGACATCGACGGCATTGCCTACACGGCCGGTCCCGGCCTGATCGGCGCGTTGATGGTCGGCGGAGCGGTGGCTCATGCGCTGGCCTTCGCGCTGGGTATCCCCGTACTCGGCGTGCATCACATGGAAGGGCATCTGCTGGCTCCCATGCTGGAGCCCGAACCACCGGCCTTTCCGTTCGTGGCACTGCTGGTGTCCGGCGGACACACCCAGTTGGTCGAGGTGGCGGGAATCGGCGACTATGTCCTGTTGGGCGAGTCGGTGGATGACGCTGCCGGTGAAGCGTTTGACAAGACGGCCAAGATGCTGGGCCTGGATTATCCCGGCGGCCCCCGGGTGGCTGCGCTGGCGGAACAGGGTACGCCGGGACGCTACCGGTTTCCCCGCCCCATGACGGATCGACCGGGTCTGGATTTCAGCTTCAGCGGACTCAAGACCTACACCCTCAATACCGTGAACGATGCCCGGGCGGCCGGTGACCTGGACGACCAGACCCGGGCCGACATCGCGCTGGCGTTTGAGGCCGCTGCGGTGGACACACTGGTGATCAAGTGTCGCCGTGCGCTGGAACAGACGGGCTGCCCGAGGCTGGTCATTGCCGGCGGCGTCAGTGCCAACAAGCGGCTGCGAGCGGGCCTCGAGACCATGGCACAGAAGCAGCGGGCCACCGTTTTTTATGCTCGGCCCGAGTTCTGCACCGACAACGGCGCAATGATCGCCTATGCCGGATGCCAGCGGCTGAAAGCCGGTCAGCGGGACGGTGACCGGATTATCGCGGTGCCGCGCTGGCCGATGGACAGCCTGCCTGCCATCCATGAGCCCCGCCTCGAAGGACTGATTGACTGAGGTCCTGTCGGTCCTGCGGTCGCGGTTGATCGCTAAAACCGCATCTCGCGACCCTGCATCAGCCGGATGAGGTTGTTGCGGTGGCGTATCACGATCACGATGGCCAGCAAGCCAAACAGCGGCAGTGTCCCGGGCTCGATCAGGGCGCTGAGTGGTGGTCCGCTGATGATCGCCAGCAGTGAGGCGATCGCGGCGGTGCGCCATCGCCACATGGCCAATCCCCAGATAACGCAGAGCAGCAACGTGGTTACCGGTGCCAGCGTGAGCCCGGCTCCCAGTGCCGTGGCCACGCCCTTGCCGCCCTGGAAACGATAGAATATCGGGATCATGTGGCCGGTAACGGCACACAGGGCAACCATCACCTGCGCGAACAGGTTCAACCCGAGCGCGCCCGCCAGCCACACGGGCAGGCCACCCTTGGCTGCGTCGAGCGCCAGGGTCAATGCGGCCGGCAGCCAGCCACCGGTGCGGTAGACGTTGGTTGTACCGGGGTTGGTCGAGCCCTGCGCACGGGGGTCGGGCAGGTGCAGCAGGCGGCAGACGGGGATCGCAAACAGCACGGAGCCGGCCAGGTAAGCGAGGGCGCAGAGCAAAACCAGCAGCAAGGCGTCGTTCATGATTCCCTCGGGCGGAGACTTGCGAGGCCAATGTATGCGAAAATCGCCCGGCGCGACAGGCGCCAAACGGACCCAGCCACGTTAACGGGTTGGCGATGCGCAATCAATCAACAAGCGGGCTCCCTGTCGTCGGGGGCGGGAGCAGGGCCAGTGACGGACAGTGTATTGATCGAAGGGCTGACGATAGACGCGGTCATCGGTGTCTACGACTGGGAGCGAGAAATCGCGCAGACCTTGCTGGTTGACCTGGAGATGGCCTGGGACAATCGCCGGCCCGGGCAGTCGGACGACGTTGTCGACGCCCTGGATTATGCCAGTGTCAGCGATACCGTGGCCGACTTTTTTGCCCACAATCAGCCCAACCTGCTGGAAGCGGCTGCCGAAGGACTTTCGACGCGACTGAGAACCGAGTACGGCATTGCCTGGTTGCGACTGGTGATTCGAAAGCCCGGTGCGGTACCGCAGGCGAGGGCCGTGGGCGTCAGTATTGAACGGGGACAGCGACCATGAATGACCGGGCGACGGTGTACATCAGTATCGGTAGCAACATCGAGCGGGAGCGACACATCACCGCCGCGCTGGATGCCCTGGCCGCGCAATTCGGTGCGCTGGATATTTCATCGGTGTATGAAAGCGAGGCCGTGGGCTTCGACGGGGAGAACTTTCTGAACCTCGTGGTTGCGGTAAGGACCGCAGCGTCCGTTGCGGAGTTGTCACGCCTTTTCAAGCGCCTGGAGGCCGACAACGGCCGCCGGCGTGATGTGCCGAAATTCAGTGCCCGGACCCTGGATCTGGACATCCTGACGTACGACGACCGCACCGGGGATGTTGACGGTATCGAACTGCCCAGGGGTGAAATCCTCAAAAACGCCTTCGTGCTGCTGCCGCTGGCGGAGATCGCGCCAACGGCGGTCCATCCGCTGGCCGGCAAAACCTACGCCGATCTCTGGCAACACTATGACCGCGAGCAAAAGCTCTGGCCGGTGCCGTTCAA
>JAWVWU010000467.1:0-2595 GCA_033723595.1 Marinobacter sp.
CGTAAATTCGAGATGGTAGGCATGACCGGGGTGTCCGATCATCGAACCGCTGAATCCCTGATGGTCCTCGAACTGACCCAGGCGCTCAAAACCCAGCCCCCTGACGTACATGTCGGTAATGCGAGCCAGGTTATCCGTGGGCCGGGCCACTCTCAACACCGCTGACTTCGGAACCATAGTCTGTGTTCTCCCGATCGCATGACCCCCGAATGAAGTCGTCATGCCGGCCTGGTCTCTGCCAATTAAGGCAATGCGCTTAACCGCTCTATTTCAGTTTTTCGAGCATGGCGCCCATCATTTCATGAATCTTGTGAACAGCCTTGAGGGGGCGCACCATGACCTTGAACTCATCGATTCGCCCCTGCGCATCACAATGAATGATATCAACGCCGTTGAGCTCGACGCCATCGAGTACGGTCGTGAACTCCAGCATGGCATTGTCGCCCTGCAGAATCTGCCGCTGATACCTGAAATGCTCATTATTGAGGGTGTGCAGCGCCGCCGTGAGATACATCCGGGTAATGGCCTTCCCCTGTTGCGGGGTGTGTACAACCGGCGAATGAAACACCACGGTCTCCGCCAGCAGTTCATCCAGCGCAGCACTGTCCCGTCTCTCGACCAGGTCATGCCAGCGCGCAATGGTTGTCTCAATCATTCTGGTGGCCTCGTTCCCGCCTGAATCAGATACCCAACTGCAAGCCAATTTCGATCACCCGACCCGCCGGAATCTGATACAGCGACGTGGCGTGCATGGTATTACGCACCATGTACGCAAACAGGCGATCCCGCCACGCCATCATGCCATCTTTTTTGCGATCTGCGATGACCGACGTGCGCCCGACAAAGTAGGTGGTGTCGTCCAGATCGACCGGCAAGTCGCCCCGGTCAATGCACACGGCAAGGTCAGACGGGATATTAAAGCCCTGCATGAAGCCGTAATTCAGCTTAACCTCGTACAGGCCCTGACCGTAATCCCTGACCTGAATCCGCTCATCATTGCCCACCCGGGGGTCGCGCGTGACCTTGACGTTCACGATCACGATGATTTCGTGCAACACCTTGTTATGCTTGATCAACTGCATCATCGAATGCGGCACTTCCTCAGCGCGCGCGGTGAAAAAGACACCGGCACCGTGAACCCGGTGGGGCGGATCGTTCTCGATTCGTCCCAACAGCGTTTCGATGGAAATGGTATTAGCCTCAAAGGCTTGCACCAGCAATTCACTGCCCCGCCGCCAGGTCACAATCACCGTAAAGACCGCGGCGCCCATGGCGACCGGAAACCAGCCGCCACGCGGAATGGTTTCAGCGTTTGCGGTCAGAAACGCCAGGTCAACCGTCAGAAAAGACAGCAGAAAGAAACTCGCCTTCGCCAGACTCCAGCCGCCGCGCTCACGGGCCACGTTAAAGGCCAGAATGGTGGTCACCAGCATCGTTGCGTTGACGCTGACGCCGTAAGCCGCCGCCAGATTGTTGGAGGACCGGAAGGTCAGCACCAGTGCGACAGCCGCAATCATCAGAAACCAGTTAATGCCCGGCATGTAGATCTGGCCATGGGAATGCTCTGAGGTTTGCTGGACCCGCAACCGAGGGACAAAACCCAGCTGTACGGCTTGTCGGGTGAGCGAAAACGCCCCGGTGATCACCGCCTGCGACGCAATAATGGTGGCCGCGGTGGTCAAGCCGACCAGAGGGAACAGTGCCCAGTCCGGTGCCAGATGGAAAAAGGGCTGCAGATCGCCTTCAGGCGAGTCCAGAAGGAGCGCTCCCTGCCCGAAATAGTTCAGCAAAAGCGCGGGCAACACGAAACAGAACCAGACTATCCGGATCGGCCAGACACCAAAATGACCAAGGTCGGCGTACAGGGCCTCCCCACCGGTGACCACCAGAAACACGCCAATCAGCACAAGAAAGCCGGTCAGGTGGTTACTGGCCAGGAACTGCACCGCATACCAGGGTGCAACCGCTTTCAGGACTTCAGGATGATTGACGATGCTGTTGACACCGAGGATCGCCAGCGTGAGGAACCAGGCGACCATGATCGGTCCAAACATGGCACCGACCTTCGCCGTCCCGTGCTTTTGCATGGCAAACAGCACCAGCAGGATCACGATGGTGACCGGCAGTACATAGGTGTGAAGCGACGGCGCGGCAACCTCCAGACCCTCCACCGCACTGAGAACTGAGATAGCCGGAGTCAGCATGGTGCCGCCGTATAACAGGCCGGCACCGAACAGTCCAAACAGAATCAGCGTGCGGCGGGAACGACTGTCCTGGTCACGGTCCGGGCGCAGTAGCGCCAGCAGGGCAAAGATGCCACCCTCCCCGTGATTGTTGGCCCGGAGAATAAACACCATGTATTTGAGGGAAATAACAATGAGAAGCGCCCAAAAAATGAGCGACAAAATGCCGAGGATGTTGGCCTCATTGATCGGCACCGGGCTGACACCGCGGAAGCACTCCCGCAGGGCATAAATCGGACTGGTACCGATATCCCCGTATACAATGCCCAGCACCGCCAGTCCGATGGCAGCGCGACCGGGTTCCGACGACTTCTCGGATTCAGCCATACTCGTTCCTTTTTGCGCAAATTGC
>JAWVWU010000468.1:0-2594 GCA_033723595.1 Marinobacter sp.
CACCGGCCCGTGACGGCGCCGGCGGTCGCTGGTTTCGGGTGTTAAAGGTTTTGTGGCGCGACGTAATTTGCTATCGTGCCTGTCTGGATGGCAATAATTGCAGATCCAACGTGTTAGCGGGAGAGACCGCGTCGCACTCCCGTGTGACCGGCGCCGAAGGAGCAACTGCCCCGGAAACTCTCAGGCAAACGGACCGCTGACACGACGACTTTCCGAAGAGCTGCCGATGACTGCGTCAATCGGCACACCGAAGGAGCAAACGCCCGGTTTCGTTAAGCCGGCGTGTGAATCTCTCAGGTTCAGTGACGGAAGGGGTGCTTTCTACCGACCTGTGTAGAGAGGAAACCCTGGACGCCTCCTGGAGATTTTTATGAAGCGTATTGCAGTGATTGGTGGTGGCATTACCGGTATCACCACGGCTTACACCCTCGCCAAACGTGGCTTCGACGTGACCGTCTACGAAAAGCACCGTTACGCGGCGATGGAAACGTCCTTCGCCAACGGCGGCCAGCTGTCCGCCTCCAACGCCGAGGTCTGGAACAACTGGCAGACGGTGATCAAGGGCATGAAGTGGATGTTCCACGCCGACGCGCCGCTGCTGGTCAATCCCAAGCCGTCCTGGCACAAGCTGAGCTGGTTTGCGGAGTTCATGGCCGCGATTCCCCAGTACGAGAAAAACACCACTGAAACCGCCCGTCTCGCGATCGCAGCCCGTGATTACCTGTTCAAGTGGGCCCAGGACGAGGGTATCGATTTTGATCTGAAAAAGCAGGGCATCCTGCATATCTACCGCGACAAGGCCGGCTTTGATCATGCCGCCAACGTCTCCCGGCTGCTGGCAGCGGGCGGCCTGGAACGCCGGGCGGTGACGCCGGAAGAAATGCGTGCGATCGAACCTACGCTGGCCGGCACCTACTACGGTGGTTTTTTCACCGAGAGCGATTCCACCGGCGATATCCACAAGTTCACCAACGGCCTGGCCGAGGCGATTGTCCGGCACGGGGTCAAAACCCTGTACGGCCACACGGTGACCGAGCTGAGTGCCGACCAGTCCAGTGCCTGGGTGACTTCCTACGACGGCGACCAGCAGTCCCGGGATACCTTCGACGGTCTGGTGATCTGTGCGGGCGTCGGTAGCCGGGCGCTGGCGGCCAAACTGGGTGATCGGGTCAACATCTACCCGGTCAAGGGGTACTCGATCACCGTCGAGCTGGACGATGAGGCCTCCCAAAAGGCCGCGCCGACCGTGAGCCTGCTCGACGACGCCACCAAGCTGGTTACCAGCCGGCTTGGCGACACCCGTTTCCGGGTTGCGGGCACTGCCGAGTTCAACGGCTACAATCGCAACATCCGGGATGATCGCATCAAACCCCTGACGCACTGGGTTGAGCAGTGCTTTCCGGGGGTCAGCACGCGCCGGGTGGTGCCCTGGGCGGGCCTGCGCCCGATGCTGCCCAACATGATGCCGCGGGTCGGCCCGGGGCGTCTGCCGACGGTGTTCTACAACACCGGTCACGGCCACCTGGGCTGGACACTGTCGGCGATTACTGCCGAGTTGCTGGCCGAGGCGGTCGAGACATCGCCGGTCGGCCCGACCGTCAGCGTCGCCCGCTAGCGTGTCGTCGGGCCCGGTGACAGCCGGGCCCGCTCTTCCTGCCTGTCACCCGATTGTCTTACCCCCATGGTGCACACCGCTTCGCCAACTCTGCTAGTATGACTCGCAATTAAAAAAATTCTCCAGCAATCTGAGCGAATTGCCCATGTCTGCGACAGTTCTGCGTGGTTTTGTCACCAATTTTTTGGGCAATGCGCCCACCTGGTATAAACAGTCCATCCTGCTTTTCCTGATTCTCAACCCCGTCCTGTTTGCCCTGATTGGGCCGGTAATCACCAGCTGGCTGCTGGTGGCGGAGTTTATCTTCACCCTCGCCATGGCCCTCAAATGCTACCCGCTCCAGCCCGGTGGACTGCTGGCGGTGGAAGCCATGATGATCGGCATGACCAGCCCCGACGCGCTCTACCACGAAGTACTGACCAACCTGCCGGTGATCATGCTGCTGATGTTCATGGTGGCCGGTATCTACTTCATGAAAGACCTGCTGCTCGTGACCTTTACCCAGATTCTGGTGGGCGTGCGCTCCAAGACGGCCCTGTCGCTGCTGTTCTGCGGCGCGGCCGCGTTGCTGTCCGCGTTCCTCGATGCACTGACGGTGACCGCGGTCATCATCAGCGTGGCGGTGGGCTTTTTCTCGGTGTATCACAAGGTGGCCTCAGGCAAGGGTTATCACCACGATGACCACAACACCAGCAGCGATGACTCGGTGATCGAGCTGCATCGGGAAGACCTGGAAAACTTTCGTTCATTCCTGCGCAGCCTGCTGATGCACGGTGCCATCGGGACGGCGCTGGGCGGGGTGGCCACCATGGTGGGTGAACCGCAGAACTTGTTGATTGCCAAGGTGGTGGGCTGGGACTTCGTGTCGTTTTTCCGCAACATCGCGCCGGTCAGCATGCCGGTGCTGGTGGCCGGGTTGACCACTTGCTGGCTGCTGGAAAAGCTGCGCTGGTTTGGCTACGGCGCGCGCCTGCCCAAA